>JALRLM010000031.1 GCA_023254435.1 Hydrocarboniphaga sp. | reverse complement strand
CAGCGTAAACGGGATTATGGACAGGATCAGCATCAGTTTTCGGAAGGATCCGAACTGCCAGATGAACAGGATCAGCATGGCTATACCCGCGTGGGGAAGGTATTCACTAAGCGCCGCGTTGGCTTCAGCGGCCTCTTCGATTTCCGCTCCGAGTTCAATGCTGTAACCTGGCGGCATTTTCAGTCCGGCGATGACCGGGGCCAATCGATCAACAACCTGCTGGGCGGTTTCTGTCTCGCTGCGTCCCTCCACCGTCAGCGTGCGAGAAAGATCTCGCCGCCGGATGACCGAAGGCTCCGAGCCTATGGACACTCGAGCGACGGCCGACAGCGGCACCGGCGTGGCCCCTGCTGGATACACCAGCGTATTGGCTACGTCTTGCGTTTGCTGCCGCTGGGCCGCAGTGCCACGGACCACCACAGGCACGAGCGTGTCGCCATCGCGCAGCATGGAGACATCAACGCCAGAGAACCGGGCTGCCAGCGAATTGGCGATGTCTTCACTGGTCACCCCGAGTCGGCGTGCTTTGGCCTGGTCGACCTGCGCGTGCAGCAGACCTTCAATCAGCCCGAGCTGCGCGTCGCCACCGATCGCAGCCGTGCCGAACAGCTGGGCCTGACGCAGCGCGACGTCGCCAACAACCTGCTGATCACGCTGTCGGGCAGTCTGCAGACTTCGCCGACGTTCTGGCTCAACATGAACAACGGCGTGCAGTACCCCATCGTGACGCAGGCGCCGCAGTATCAGGTGTCCTCGCTGCAGGATCTGCAGAACCTGCCCGTGGCCAGCAGCAACAGCGGCGAATCGCAGATACTCGGCGCGCTGGCGACCATCGAGCGCGGCTTCGGCTCGAGCGTGGTCAGCAAGTACGACGCGCAGCCGGTCATCGAAATCTTCGGCGCCGTGCAGGATCGCGACCTGGGCAGCGTCAGCCGCGAGATCAACGCCATCGTCGCCGAGCACAGCCAGGATCTGCCCAAGGGCACGCGCCTGGTCGCGCGCGGCCAGATGCTGACGATGCAGGAGTCGTACACCGGTCTGCTGATCGGCCTGGCCGGCGCCATCGTGCTGGTCTACCTGCTGATCGTCGTCAACTTCCAGTCCTGGCTCGATCCCTTCATCATCATCTCGGCCCTGCCGGCCGCGCTCGCGGGCATCGCCTGGATCCTGTTCGTGACCGGCACCACGCTGTCGGTGCCCGCCCTGACCGGGGCCATCCTGTGCATGGGCGTGGCGACGGCGAATTCGATCCTGATGGTGAGTTTCGCGCGCGAACGTCTCGCCGCCACGGGCAACCCCTTGCAGGCCGCGCTCGAAGCGGGCTTCACGCGCTTCCGCCCGGTGCTCATGACCGCGCTGGCGATGATTATCGGCATGCTGCCGATGGCCTTCGGCATGGGCGAGGGCGGCGAGCAGAACGCGCCGCTCGGCCGCGCCGTGATCGGCGGCCTGATCTTCGCCACCATCGCGACCCTGCTGTTCGTTCCGACCCTGTTCTCGATGTTGCACAGCCGCGGCCAAGCGGCCCACAACCCCAGCGCCTGAGTGGTTTCGCCATGAAGACTCATTCCGATATGTCGCACAAATACCTTCGCCAGGCCGGCTTCGCGCGCGTCGGCCTCATCATCGGCATCGTCGCCGTGGTGCTCGTCGCCTGGGGCCTGCTGTCGCGTCAGCGCGCCAGCGCCAAGCTCGAACAGGACACGCAGGCGCAGCTCGCGTTGCCCGTCGAGGTGGTGCAGCCCAAGGCCTCCGGCGGTGAGGTGGCGCTGGTGCTGCCCGGCAGCGTGCAGGCCAACTACCAGGCGCCGATCTACGCGCGCACGGCGGGCTACCTGAAGCGCTGGCTCGTCGACATCGGCACGCCGGTCAAGGCCGGCCAGGTGCTGGCGGAGATCGACGCGCCCGACCTCGACCAGCAGCTGCACGCGGCCGAGGCCCAGCTGGCCAACGCCGAAGCCACGCTCAAGATTTCGCAGGTCACGGCCGAGCGCTGGCGCGATCTGCGTTCCACCGACTCGGTGTCGCAGCAGGAGGCCGACGAGCGCGTCGCCACCGCCGCCGCCAGCCTCGCGGCCAGCGATGCGGCGCGGGCCAACCTGCAGCGCCTGCGCGAACTGTCGGGCTTCAAGAGCATCGTCGCGCCCTTCGATGGCGTGATCACCGCGCGCAACACCGATCGGGGCGCGCTGATCAACAGCGGCAGCAGCTCGGGCAGCGAGCTGTTCCGCATCGCCGATACGCGCTCGCTGCGCCTTTACGTGCGCGTGCCGCAGAACTACGCGGCAAGCATGGCCGACGGCCTGCAGGCCGATGTGTTTTTTCCGGATCGTCCGGGCAAGACCTACACCGCCAAGCTCGACAGCACCTCGAGCGCCATCGATGCCAGCTCGCGCACCCTGCTCGCGCAGCTGATCGTCGACAACGCCAGCAACGAGCTGCTGCCGGGTTCCTACGCCGAAGTGCATTTCAAGCTCGGCGTCGCCACGGCCGCGTCGATGCTGCGCATTCCCGCCAACTCGCTGCTGTTCAGCGGTGAAGGCCTGCGTGTCGCCACCGTCACCGGTGACAAGGTGGTGATGAAGAAGGTCACGCTGGGCCGCGATTTCGGCAACGAGATCGAGATCGCCAGCGGCATCACCGCGCAGGACCGCGTCATCGTCGCGCCGCCGGATTCGATCACCGACAACATCCAGGTGCGCGTGACGCAGGGCGACGACGCCAAGCCCGCCGCCGAGAAGGGCGCCAAGTCGTGAAGGCCCTCATCGCCCCGATGGCGCCGCGGCGCTCGCAGGTGGCGGTGCTGATGGCGGCGGCGCTGCTGTCGGCCTGCTCGCTGGCGCCCGACTACGAGCCGCCCACCGCGCCGGCCGCCGCGCCCGTGTTCAAGGAGCAGCTGACGCAGAACGACGGCAACTGGCAGCTCGCACAGCCGTCCGATGCCGCACCGCGCGGCGCCTGGTGGGAAGTGTTCGGCGATCCGGCGCTCAACGACCTGCAGGCGCGTCTGTCGACCGCCAGCCAGGACCTGCGCGCCGCCGTGGCGCGCTACGAGCAGGTGCGCGCACAGGCCGGGCAATCGCGTTCGACGCTGTTCCCGACCATCGGCGCCAGCGCGGCCATGACGCGCCAGCAGACGTCGGAGAACGCGCCCGCCGCCGCCGGTGCCGGCGTGATCTTCGACAACCATAGCGCCTCGCTGGGCCTGTCGTGGGAGATCGATCTGTTTGGCCGCCTGCGCAACACCGTCGCCGCCGCCAACCGTCGCGTCGAAGCCAGCGCGGGCGATCTGGCCGCGCTGAACCTGAGCCTGCAGGCGCAGCTGGCGTCGAACTATTTCCAGCTGCGTGGCGCCGACGCCACCATCGGCCTGCTCCAGGAAAGCGTCGAGGCTTTCGAGCGCGCCGCCGATCTGGTCAAGCATCGCTACGAGGGCGGCATCGCCGCCGCCACCGACGTCGCGCAGTCGGAATCGCAGGTGGAATCCACGCGCGCACAGCTCGCCGCCGTGCGCCTGCAGCGTGCGCAGTTCGAGCACGCCATCGCCGTGCTGGTCGGCGAGCCCGCGAGCAGTTTCACGCTGACGCCGGCACCGTTCTCGGGTCAGTTGCCGGTGCTCGATCCGGGCCTGCCGTCGACGCTGCTGCAACGCCGGCCCGACATCGCCGCGGCCGAGCGCGCGGTGGCCGCGGCCAATGCCGAGATCGGCGTCGCCAAGGCGGCGTGGTTCCCGGTGTTCAGCTTCAGCGCCACGGGCGGCTACCAGGCCGTGGAAAGTCACGACTGGTTCGATGCACCGAGCCGCTTCTGGTCGATCGGCCCGTCGATGACGGCGCCGGTGATCGACGGCGGTGCGCGTTCGGCGATCAATCGTCGCGCCCGCGCCGCCTACGACGAGGCCGTCGCCGGTTATCGCCAGGCGGTGCTGGTCGCCTACCAGGAAGTGGAAGACAACCTCGCCGCGCTCAATCACCTGCAGGAGGAAGCGACGCGCAGCGAAGCGGCCTCGCAGGCCGCGCAGCGTTCGGTGTTCCACGCCAACAAGCGCTATGCCGCGGGTGTCGCCGACTATCTCGAAGTGGCGACCACGCAGACCAACGCGCTGACGTTGCAGCGCTCCGCGCTCGACGCGCGCGTGCGTCGCGTCGTCGCCGGCGTCGATCTGGTGCGCGCCACCGGCGGCGGCTGGACGCGCGATCAGCTCGAGCGTGCCGGCGGTGGTTCCGGCGCGCTGGCCAAGGCCGAAGGGCCCTGACTGAAACCGTCAGCGCGAGCGACCGACCATGACCGAAGACGCAGACAAAGGCGCGCAGGCACCCACCGGTCTGGCCAAGCTCGATCGTGACTGCATCCGCACGCGCGTGCGCAAGCTGCTGCTGTCACGCATCATCGATGGCGCCTATCCCTCGGGGTTCCATCTCAAGGAGCTGAGCCTGGCCAGCGAGTTCCGCGTCAGCCAGGCGCCCGTGCGTGAGGCGCTGCGCGAACTCGAGACCATGGGCCTGGTCGTCACCGAGCCGTATCGCGGCTCGCGCGTGCGCGGCATCGACCTCGAAGAACTGCTCGAAGCCTACGAACTGCGCGCCACCATGGAGTCGCGCGCGGTGGAGCTGGCGATGCTGGCGGCCGGAGGCCCGCTGCCCGAATCGGTCTGTGCCGAACTCAGTGCGAGCCTCGAGCTGATGCGCAGCGCGGTCAGCGTGGCCGACAAGGATCTCCACATCCAGTCCGCGTTCGCGTTTCACCGCAAGCTCATCGAGTGCTGCGGCAATCGCGTGTTCCTGCGCACCTGGGATGGTTTCCACTGGGACCTGCGCGCCACGGTGCTGCTGCGCAGCCGCGAAGTGGGCGTCGAAAGCCTGCTGCAGGTCGTGCAATGCCACGAGGCGCTGCTGGGGCGCCTGCACGAAGGTGACATGGCTGGCGCGCGCGTAGCCGTGCGCACGGCCTTCGACAACTTCGTCGCCCTGTTTCGCGCCGGTTCGTAGTGCGGCCCGATCACCAACCACTTACGAAAACGCCGCCTCGAGGGCGGCGTTTTCGTATGCGCCTGGCGTGAGTCAGCCGCGCAGCCGCGGCATCACGGCGGCGTCCCGGAGCCGCTCGCCGCTACCGTCGTCGTGCTGGCCTCGGCCTGGCTCCAGCCACCGCCCAGCGCGCGAATCAGCGCCACGCTGGCGCGCAGACGATGGGTGTCGATGCTCACCTGATCGCGCTGGGCTTCGAGCGCCGCGGTCTGCGCGGTGGTGACTTCGAGATAGTTCACCGCGCCCTGGCGATAGCGGATGGTGGCGAATTCCACCGCCTGCTGCGCGGCCTCGACGGCATCGGCCTCGTCGCTGGCGGCGTCGCGATAGCGGTCGAGCAGGGCGAGGTTGTCCTCTACCTGGGCGAAGGCCTGCAGCACGGTGGCGCGATAGGTGGCGCCGGCCTCGTCGAGTTCGGCGCGGGCGCGATCCACCAGTGCGGCGCGGCGCCCGCCGTCGAACAGGTCGACGGCCAGCATCGGGCCGATCGACCAGAACAGGTTGGAGGCATTGAACCAGCCGCTGCTGCGATAGCTTTGATAGCCCACGGTGCCGCCCAGCGTGAGCGTAGGGAACCAGGCCGAGCGCGCCACGCCGACGCCGGCGTTGGCGGCCGCGGTGCGGCGTTCGGCCGCCGCGATGTCGGGACGACGCTGCAGCAGCGTCGACGGCACGCCCACGGGCAGTTGCGGCAGCTCGATCTTGTCGAGGCTGGTGGCGACGGTGAAGACGGAGGGCGACTCGCCGACCAGCGCGGCGATGGCGTGCTCCATGACCGCACGCTGGCCCTGGCTGATCGACAGCTGGGCCTTGGCGTCCTTGAGCTGGGTGCGGGCCCGCGCGACGTCGAGTCCCGAGCCGATGCCGCCGTCGCGACGCGCCTGGGTGAGGTCGAGCGCACGCTGGAACGCGGCGACGTTGTCGGCCAGCAGCTGCACGGTGTAGTCGAGCCCGCGCAGCTGCACGTAGTGATCGACGAGCTCGGCGCGCAGGCTCAGGCGCGCGGACTCGTAGTCTGCGGTCGCGGCGGCGAAGTCGGCCGCGCCGGCCTCGACGCTGTTGCGCACGCGGCCCCACAGATCGACCTCGTAGCTGGCCTGCAGGCCCAGCGAGTTGTCGTCGAAGTAGCGGCGATCCATCGAGCCGTTGGGCGGGCGTTCGTCCGAGCTGCGATTGGGCTCGTACTGGCCGTTGAGCGACAGTCGCGGAAACAGCGGCACGCGGCTCTGGTCCAGCATTGAGCGTGCCTGGTCGTAGCGCGCCAGCGCGGCGGCGAGGTCGGGGCTGTTGCGATCGAAGCGCGCCATCAGATCGTTCAGCGTGGCATCGCCGTACAGCGTCCACCAGCTGCCGCGATCGAGACGATCGGCCGGTGTCGCGGGCTTCCATTCGCGGTTCTGGCCGGCCTCGCGATACTGCTCGGCCAGCGGCACCGGCGGCACCACGTACTGCGGCGCCAGACAGCCGCTCAGCGTGGCGGCCGCGACCACGGGCAGCAGGCGCCGCGTCATGCGGCGCGCATCAGCTCTTCTTGGCGCCATCGCTCTTCTCTGCCGCGGTCTGCACGCTGTCGCCCGCCACCAGCGCTTCGGGCGGACTGTCGATGATGCGGTCGGACAGTTCGATGCCGGTGACTTCGACGGTCTTGCCGAGATCGCGGCGGATCGCCACGTCCTTCATGAGCACCTTGTTGTCGGCGCCCAGCACGGCTACGTGCATGCCTTCGCGCGTGAACATCAGGCTGCTGGCCGGAATCGACACGCTGCCGGCGCCGGGCGGCACCTTGAGCGAAACGTCGGCGTAGCCACCCGCGAGCAGCGCGCCGTCGGCGTTGTCGACCACCAGCTGCACCAGGCTGCCGCCCGAGCGCGCATTGATGGCGCCGGCGACGTTTTCGATCGTGGCCTTGAACACGCGCGAGGGATATTCCGGCACGTGCAGGTCGGCCTGGCTGCCGACCTTGATCGACGGCATGAAGGTCTGCGGCACCTGCGCGTAGACGCGCAGCTTGCGCGTGTCGGCCACGGTGAACAGCGCCGGGCCATTGCTGCCGCCCGAGCTGATCAGCGCACCGATGTCGGTGGAGCGCGAGGTCACCACGCCGTCGAAGGGCGCGACGATGCGGCGGAAACCCTGCGTGGTGGCCAGCGCCTCGACCGCCGCGCGCGCGGCGTTGGCGGCGGCCTGCTTGGCGGCGAAGTCGCCGTTCTTCTCGTCGACTTCCTGCGTCGACACGGCGTCGGTGCCGAGCATGGCCTGCCAGCGCTTGGCCGTGCTTTCGGCCAGCTTGGCGTCGGCCTGGGCCTTGGCCAGATCGGCGCGTGCCTGCGCCAGCTGCTGGTCGAGGTCGGGCGTTTCGATTTCGGCCAGCACCTGTCCGGCCTTGACCTGCGCGCCGATGTCGACGTGCCAGATCTTCAGGTAGCCGTTGGCGCGCGCGTAGATCGGCGCGCTGTAGTAGGCCTCGAGCCGGCCCGGCAGCATCAGGCTGCCGGCGTCACCGAGGGCCTTGGGCTGGGTGACGGCGACCGTGGGAATCACGTTGGCGGCGGTCCATTCCTGCAGCTGGTTGCTGCTGGCGGCGCGTTGCGTGAGACCCAGCGCGACGAGGCCGATGGCGCCGACGGCGGCGACGACGCCGGCCGTGCGCAGGCCGCGCGGAGCCTGCGGGACCTGGGAGGGAGGAGTGTCAGTGGGCGACATGCGGATGTCCCGAATCGGTGTGGGTCGAAGAGGAGGAAGCGGCGCGGCCGTGGCGTGCGTGGACGATGGCGAACACCACCGGCACGAACAGCAGCGTGGCGGTGGTGGCGAACAGCAGGCCGCCGATGACGGCGCGGCCCAGCGGTGCGTTCTGCTCGCCGCCTTCGCCCAGGCCCATCGCCATCGGCGCCATGCCGATAATCATCGCCAGCGCGGTCATCAGCACGGGACGAAAGCGCGTGTAGCCCGCTTCCATCGCCGCCTGCAGCGCATTGCCGGTGGCTTCGAGGCGCTCGCGCGCGAAGCTGACGACGAGAATGGAGTTGGCGGTCGATACGCCCATGCACATGATCGCGCCGGTCAGCGCGGGCACCGACAGCGGCGTGTGGCTCACGAACAGGATCCAGACGATGCCCGCCAGCGCGGCCGGCAGCGCGGTGATGATCACGAAGGGATCGGCCCAGGACTGGAAGTTGACGACGATCAGCAGGTAGATCAGCGCCACTGCGCCGAGCAGTCCGAGCATGAGACCCGAGAACGCATCGTTCATGGTCGTCACCTGGCCGCGCAGCGTCACCGTGGTGCCCTTGGGCGCCTGCTTGGACGCCTCGTCGATGATCTTCTGGATGTCGCTGGCGATGCCGCCCAGGTCACGGCCCTGCGGCGTGGCGTAGATGTCGAATACCGGCATGATGTCGCGATTGCTGACCACGGCCGGCGTGATGCCGCGCGTGATCTGGCCGATGCCGCCGAGAATCTGCGTATCGGTGCTGGTTGACGAGCTGATCGGCAGGCTCTCGAGCGCGGGCAGCGAGTCGAGCTTGTACTGCGGAATCTGCGCGACCACCTGGTAGGGCACGCCGTTGTCGGGGTTCTGCCACCACACCGGCGACACCTGGCTCGAACCGGCCAGCGAGATCACCATGCTGTTGGTGACGTCGCGAGAGGTGATGCCCAGCTGCTGCGCGCGCGAACGGTCGATCTCCACATTGAGCGTCGGATAGTTCACGGCCTGCT
>JALRLM010000015.1 GCA_023254435.1 Hydrocarboniphaga sp. | reverse complement strand
AGGCGCGGTGCCTGCTGCGCCGGCCAGGCCAGCGCAGCCTGCTGCTGCTGGGCGACAGCCATGCGGCGCATCTGTGGCCCGGCCTGTCGCAAAGCCTTCGCGATCGGGACCTGCTGCAGGCGAACGCATCGGTCTGCCTGCCGGTGTTCGGGCGAGACGAAGGGCCGGTCTGCGCGGCAATGCGCCATCGCTTCCTGGAGGAGTATATGCCGGCCCATCCGGTCGATACGCTGCTGATGTCCGGGCGCTGGCGCGCGAGCGATGTCGACGACGTGGTCGCCACGGTGCGCCGCTTGGCGCCGTATGCCGGCAGCATCGTCGTGGTTGGGCCGAGTCCGGAGTACCGAAGCAGCCTGCCGAGGCTCATCGCCAACCAGTGGCGGGCAGGGCGCGAGGCCTCGGCGCAGGCGCTTGAGCCCTATCGCCTGGGCGAGCGCGACGAAGTCGATCGCAAGCTGCAGCTGGCGCTGTCGACGACCGCGGCTCGGTACTACTCGTTGACTCAGGCGCTGTGCCGGCCCGACTGTCCAGTGCTGCTGGAGGGACAGGTGCCGATGCTGTTCGACAGCAATCACTTCACGCGCGAAGGCTCGTTGCTGGCCGCCAGCGGCATCGCCGCGTCGCTGCAGATCCCAGACGAGCGTGAGCACTGAACGGCGGGCACAAAAAAACCGGCTTGCGCCGGTTATTTGTTGGTGAGAAGAGGACTCGATAAACCGGCTCAATTGCATGAATTGCAATGGCTTTGCTTTGTAGCCGTGTCCTCTTTACCCGGAAAAATACCCGCCGCAGCTTCTATAGCCGGGCAAGGGCAAGGCTTCTTGCCGAATTCGAGGGCATTGCTTGTGCGGCTAGGCCGACAAGCGGTCGTCGTGCGCAAGACGATCCGGCCCGCTTTGCGCGAAGCCGATAGGGGAGTCGCATGCTGCTCGCCTGGAATGTCGGCCAGCCGAAAACCGCCTTTAGAGCCGGCATCCTATAGCGTCCGATGGCGTTCGCTTTGCGCAAAATCGAGCCGATATGATGTGTCCGACAATGAACTTTGTCGGACATGTGGCGTGTTAGTTTCAAAACCTAGTTCGCGCATCGTTGTCAAGTGTCGGCGCATTAGCCCGCATCATCGCTTGCCGAGCACCTGCCGAGGCGGGGCTCGGCGGCAGCTGCGCCGTTTTTTCCGCGCGACATTCGCCAAGACCAGAAGCAGGGTGAACGCCTGCGGCTGCAGCCGGGTCCGTGCTCATGATCGGTGGGCATGCGACCCCCCACCCCCATCAATTACGCGGCTTTGCACGCGGATGACCATTGCCGGTCTAGATCCTCGGCCGTACCCATCTTGAGCGCACCCCCCCGGGGGGCTGGCGGTCAACCTTCCCCCAGCGGAGCGGCTACTTTGCGAACGGGGATCGAATTACCCCGTGGGGCACCCCTCCCGGAAGGACCCATAGAAATCTCTGGCTCACCCTCCCAATTCGCTACGGGCATTGCCGAAAACCACCGGGGCAACCGGGGCAACCGGGGCAACAGCTCGCAACTCGTTGAAAGCGTGGGGCTTATAGTGCCCCGGTCGAAGCGGCCGGTTAAAAAATGACCGGGGCAGACCGGGGCAGCTGGCGTGAACCACTGCTGCCCCGGTTGAACCAGTGTTGCCCCGGTGAATACACATAGACCGGGGCAGAACTTATTGGCGCAGAATCAGCGGCTTGGCGATTCGCTGCCCCGGTCTGCCCCGGTGCCCCGGTCAATTCCGGGTTCACGTCAGCTCGCAGCATCGGCCAGCCAGATCGCGGGCAGGACGTGATAGCAGCGCACGCGGCCGAAGCGCGGCAGCGTGGCCTGCACCTTGAGCCGTCCACCCGCCTCATTGGTGACGCGCAAGGCGCCCGCGTCCTTGAGCACACGCGCCACCGCACGCGGGTCGAAGCCTTCGCACACCTCACGCTCGAACACTTCGGCCAGGACGTAATAGCTGGCGTCGCCGCCCACGCCGATCTCGCGAAAGCCCGCGTGAGTCACCGTGACCCAGCTTTCTTTTTCGGCATCGGATAGCAGCGGGAAACGGGCAGAGCCGTGCAGCTCAAGAAAGTGACGCACCGCCGCCAGCATGCGCATGGGCTCAAGATTGCCGCCGCCACCGCGTGCTTCGATCCAGGCCAGCAAGCAACGCTCGGCTGCGCGCTCGGCTTCACCACGCTCCCAACCCGTAATGCCCATGTCGCTGGCCAGCTCACCCGCTGCGGCCACCAATGCAAAGCGGCCCGCCACACGAACCACCTGGCCATCTGCACCCTTGGGAACATGGCGATCAAGAAAAGCCCGACGACGCAGCTTCAAGTCATCTGGCAATGCATCCAGGCGCGGCAGCAGCGCGCGAAGAAACGCGGGGCCGGCCACGCCGTAGGCCAGCGCGCAGGATTCGACCAGGGCACGCGAGAGGGCAGCGCCTGACGCACAACCGTGCAGCGACTCGAAGATGCCGAAGCCCGTGCCCGCTTCGGCCGGCACATCGGCCATGCGCGCTTCCTGGCCGGCCTGCGACTGCTTGCCACCCTGGCGCATGTGCTCGGCCAGGCTCACTTCGCCCGCGCTCAGAAACAGCGTGCGCCAGGTCAAAACGGGGCGGGAACCACCACCGCGCCCGCCGCGCGCCTTGCCCTCACCGTTGGCGAGCATGTAAGCCGCTTCGCCTGCGATGCGTGGATCGATTTGCGCCAGCTCATCGAGCACCAGCAGCGAATCGGAATGCTGCGTGGCGATGGCCTCAAGCGCGTTGTCGGTGGCGCGCCAGCGGCGCACGTAAGACGGCCCGCCCCACACCGATGCCGCCACGCGCAGCGCCGTGGTCTTGCCGCAGCTCGACGGGCCGCGAAGATTGAAGCCGCCCGATTCATCACCAGCCCAATGCAGCAATGGCCCGGCGAGTGCTGCCGATATCGCGAACACCAAACGGGAATTACCACGGCACAGGTCCGCAATGTCGCTGCGCCACTCGGCCAGCTCGCCACGCTCGCGATAGATGTGGCCGGCCGTTGTCTCGCATTGAAAGAACACCGGCTCGGCCGCTTCACCGATGGTGCTTTCGGGCATTACGAACACGCGCTCATGCCAGCCCACACGCTCGACGCTGCGTGCGGTCTGCTTGGGTCTGGCCTGGCTCAGATACTCGCCCAGCAGCGTGCGCGCGCGGCCCGCCATCGGCACGAAGAAGCCCAGGCGCAGCAGCTCGCCGCGCATCTCTTCGCCCGACCCTTTGAGCATCTGCCACGGCAGTGCCCAACGATGCGTCACGCTGTCGTTGTCCTCGAACTCCAACAGCAAGCCCCAATTCTCATTGCCGGTGTCGCGCAGGTAAGCCACCACGCGCAGCGGTGGGCAGACGCGAAACGGCGGTTCCAGGCTGTCGCCGTCCTTGCCGCGCCCACGAAACCAGACGCCACCGGCATCGAGCGTGAAGCCTGCCGGATAGTCCGCACGCTGCGCCGGCGCGGGCATTGCGGCGGGCTCTTGCGCGCTCGACTTCGCACGGCGTCGCGCATCGAGTGAGACAACGACAGGCGCGGCGGGCGCGGGCGCTGTGGCGGATTTATCGAGCCCGCGCGCGGGCTCACCTTGCGGCCGGTCTGCATCGCGCGCCAGCGCAACGCGCAGCGCCTCGCGCGTGGCATCGACACCATGCTGAGCGGCGTAGTCGTTCCAGTCCGTGCCCGCTTCGCCTGCTGCGAACTCGGGCGCGATCAAAACGCCACCCACGGCCTGCGCCGCTGCCCGCGCCTGCGTCAAACCGGGATTGCCGGCGGTGCCGTGATCGTTGTCAGCCGCGATCACCAGGTCGAGCGCGGGCAGCTTGGCGCGGATTGCCTTGGCCACCGCTACGAGATTGCCGGCGTTGAAAGCGACTGCCACCGCATCGCCCAGCAGCTCGAACACCGTGGCCCCTGTGGCGTAGCCCTCGCACACCACCACGCGGCCGCGCGGCTTGCCCATTGCGAAGTAGTGGCCCGCGATGGCGCTGCCCGTCAGGAATTTCTTGACGCCTTTGGGCTCGATGAACTGCAAGCCATGCAGCTGGCCATCAACATCGCGTAAGGGCACCAATAGCGAATCCTTGAGCTGCCGCAGCCCGCGAGATTTCACGCCCTTGGCCGCGAGATAGGCGTGCGTCACGCTGACGCGCCGGCTGGCTTCGGCCCAAAGCTTTTCGGCCTTCTTGCGCGCCTCTGCCCTCACGCGCGCCTGCTCGGCGTCGCGCTGGCGCCGTAGCGTGTCGATGCGCTCGCGGTGCTCGCGTTCCTCATCACGAGTGAGGCGGCGTCCGATGTCGGCGTGCCAGGCTTCGGAGCTGCCGGTCTTCCAACTGCCGAACTCGCCGGCCGGAACACCATCGGCGTGCAGTACGTACCAGCCATTGCGGCTTCCGCTCTTGTCGCCATCAACGCGAAAGCGGTGGAGCTTGCCGTCAGCTGCGATGGTGCCGTCGAACGCCAGCCCGGCCGCACGCATGGCATCGCGGAATTGGGCTTCGATCACCCCCAACGAAAGAGAGGGCTTATGCATGCTCGGCCTGGTATGGCGTCAGCTGCTGCCACCGATCACAGAGGTGATTTGCCGCGACAAAGTGAGCCGATCCGAAGCCGGGCAGCATGCCCTGCGAAATGGCCTCGCATTCGCGCAGGCGGCAGATGCCTTTCGAGTCGTCGCGATCACGGCGGTCTGGCGTGCGGAAGTGTGCGCAGTTACGGCATGCCCGCTGCTCGGCCCGGACGTGCATCAAAGCCTTCGCCGCATCGGCCCAGGTGGAGCGCGAGCGGCGGCGCGGTGTGGGGCTCATGCGCGGCCCTTCCTGGCCTCGTGCACGCGCGCCTGCACCCAAGCGCCAACATCGGAAGCCAGCCAGCCTACGGCCCTTTCGCCAAGGGGAATGGGCGCGGGGAAGGTGCCCGCCCGCACGCGCTCATAGATGGTGGTGCGGGAAAGGCCGGTTGCGGCTTTTACGGCCGGAAGCCTGAGAATCGTATCGGATTGCATCGTTGCCCCTGTCGGATCGTGTCGGACGACACGGGGCGAACGATGAAATGGAATATCGGCTACAGCATCCCGCGAATGACGCCGCTTATTCCTGCGACTTTTTCCATTCGGTATAAGCGGCCTCTACCAGACGCTCCTTGAACCCGTTCTTCTTCGCGACGATTGAGCACGCAGACTCTTTTCCCTTTGTTGCCGAGTTGCGGAAGGCGTTGACTCCGGCATCAACGTGGCTTTGCACCTCCCGGGCCAACAGACTGTCTCTGAGCCGTCGATTACCCCCGTCTCGAAGGCGTCCTTCTTGACTCTTTGCGCCGCGCCTGAGCTTCAGGCCAGCCGCGCTATCAAACGATCCGCCATCCTGGGCCGCCTCCCTGAGGCACTCAATAAGCCAGCGACGCGGTTCTTCTGCAAGCTCGCCGGCTTCCAGGTCTTCAGCTATCAGCCGGAGCAAACCCCGAGAAGCCGAAGGATGATCTTTGTGTTTCGCATCTTCGAGAAAAATACGAAAGAACGCTGGGCGAAAAGTCCGGTTCATGCGCTTCATATCATCGCTAATTTTCGCAAGCACTTCGTGAATATCATTGCTTCGTGTCATGGCTTTCGGTGCTTTATCAATAGTCCGGCGTAGTCGGGCAATCGCTGCCCTGCACAGACTGAACAAGCGCCTGCGCGGTCTGCAAGGCATGCAGGCACATCACGCCAAGCTCGTGTCGATCTTTCCGATCCTCAAAGGCAAGGATGCGGGTTATCGCCATTGCACCGCCGAGAAGCTCTACGGCCTCTTCGAGCGCAAAGCGTTCCTGAATGCAGTCTTCAATCGCGTACAGCGTTGCGCCCGCTACGGCGCCGCAGAAGCCGATTCTCTTCGTCATGGTTCCACCCGATGTTGCGAGTCAGGGCCGGCGACATGGTTCCAGCACGTCACCGGCCCGCCTCAATGCCTGGCTGAAATCCGCCGCCAGGCTTCGCGGTCTTGGCTAAGCGGCGCGCAGCATGGCGACCGATGCTTTCAGGGTGTCGAGGTAGTCGGCCCAGGCCTGCATCATTCGCCTGCGCTCTTGCAAGAACAGCGCGCGGTCGTAGGCAGCGCCCAGTGGCCCCGCTGGCTTATGTGCAAGCTGCCGCTCGATAGCGTCGGGATTCCATCCAAGCTCGGCTAGCAAGGTGCGGGCAGTGGCCCGAAAGCCGTGGCCGGTCATCTGGTCCCCGCCGTATCCGAGTGTGCGCAGGGCAGCGGTCACGGCGTTCTCGCTCATGGGCCGCAGGCGTGATCGGGCATTGGGGAACAGGTAGTGCGGCGCGCCGGGCTTCTGTTCCAAGCTGTGCCCGGTGATCGGGTGAAGCTCGCGAAGGATGGTCACGGCCTGCGAAGATAGCGGCACCATGTGGTGCGCCTTGGTCTTGCTCACGAAGTAACGCCATGTCGGTGCAGCGCCGTTCAAGTCGAACTCCGGCCATTGAGCCGACCGCAGTTCGCCGGGCCGGGCAAACAGCAGTGGGGCCAGGCGCAGGGCGGCGGTGACTTCGGGCGTGCCGCTGTAGCCATCGAGCGCCCGCAGCAGGTCGGCCAGCTGCGCCGGCTCGGTGATGGCGGCGAAGTGGCGGGTAGGGCGCTTGGGCTTGAGGGCGCCACGAAGATCGCGGCAAGGGTCGGACGTGGCGCGGCCGGTTGCGATGGCGTAGCGAAAGACTTCCGAGATGCGCGCTTTTACGCGGTGCATGGTTTCAAGCTTGCCGCTGGCCTCGATTTCTCGCAGCACGGCCAGCACGTCGGGCGGCTGTATTGCCGTCAGAGGCATCGAGCCCAACCGAAGGTAGGCGAAGGCGAGCATCCATCGCGCTTTGTTATGCGTGCCGTCCGACAGGGTGCCGGCCTTCATCCGCAACCACTCGTCCGCAATCGTCTGAAAGGTGTTGGCGGCTTCGACCTGCTGGCGGGTGCGCTGTGCCTGGCGCTCGACGCTCGGGTCGGTGCCTTGCGCCAGCAGCCGGCATGCGTCCTCACGGCGGGCGCGGGCTTGCTTGAGAGAAACGGCAGGGTAGGCCCCCAACGAAAGCAGCTTCTCTTTGCCCTGGAACACGTAGGCAAAGCGCCAATGCTTGGCGCCGGCAGGATTCACCAAAACGAACAGGCCTTGTTCGCGGGGCAGCTTGTAGGGCTTCGCCTTGGGCTTGGCGTTACGGATCAGCGTGTCGTTGAGGGGCATAGGTACTGGCCGGGTATGTGGGACTCACATTGGCCACGCTACCCGGAAATCTACCCGTCACAAGGGCCGGATGTACCCGGACGCCTTCGTACGTCAAAAAACGAGCGTGCAACAAAAAACCCCGCAAATGCGGGGCTTATCGTTCGTCCTGGTACTTCTTAGGACGCTATATTGGTGCCGAGAAGAGGACTCGAACCTCCACGGTTTTACCCGCTAGTACCTGAAACTAGTGCGTCTACCAATTCCGCCATCTCGGCCCATCTGTCCTCGCTGTTGGGCATTTAGCCTCAGCGAGGGCGCGAATTGTGGCGATGAGCGTATGCTTTGTCAATGAAACGGAAAAATAAAAGCAGTGCCCCCGACTGGCAGAGTCGGGATCCCCATCTTTCGGACGAACAGGGACGCTACGAAGACCCCATTCCGTCCCGCAAATTGATCCTCGACACGCTGGCCGAACACGATGGCCCGCTCAACGTCGACGAGCTGATCGGCCAGTTCGGCCTGGCCAAGCTGAGCCAGCAGAGCGCGCTCGAGAAGCGTCTCGGGGCGATGGTGCGTGATGGCCAGCTCGTGCAGAACCGCAAGGGCGCCTTCGGCCCGGTAGCGCAGATGAACGCTATCCCCGGCGTGATCCAGGCGCATCGCGACGGCTTCGGCTTCCTGATCCGCGACGAGGGCGGGCCGGACATCTTCCTGCCGCAGCGGCAGATGCGCTCGGTCATGAACGGCGATCGCGTGCTGGTGCGTATTACCGGCACCGACTTCAAGGGCCGGCCCGAAGGTGCGCTGGTGGAAGTGCTGGAGCGTGGCTCGCGTGAAGTCGTCGGCCGGCTTCACGTCGAGCAGGGCATCAGCTACGTGATTCCCGACAACCCGCGCGTGCAGCAGGACCTGCTGATTCCGCCCGAGGCGCGCGCGGGCGCCAAGCAGGGCCAGATGGTGGTGGCCGAAATCACGGCCCCGCCGGGGCATCGCACGCTGCCGGTGGGCAAGGTCATCGAAATCCTCGGCGAGCATCTGGCGCCGGGCATGGAGATCGAGGCGGCGATTCGGGCGCACAGCCTGCCGCATGCCTTCCCCGACGAGGTCGAGGCCGAGAGCGCGCGCATTCCCGATACCGTGCAGCCGCATCAGATCAAGGGCCGCAAGGATCTTCGCGACCTGCCGCTGGTGACCATCGACGGTGCTGACGCGCGCGACTTCGACGACGCGGTCTATGCCAAGGCCATGCGCAAGGGGCCGTTCGGCGGCGGAGGCGGCTGGACGCTGTGGGTGGCGATCGCCGATGTCGGCGCTTACGTCACGCCCGATTCGGCGCTGGATGTCGAGGCGCTGAACCGCGGCAACTCGGTGTACTTCCCGCAGCGCGTGATTCCGATGCTGCCCGAGAAGCTGTCCAACGGACTGTGCTCGCTGAACCCGCACGTCGACCGTCTGTGCATGGTCTGCGAAATGCGCGTGATGCCGGACGGCGAGGTTACCAAGTCGAACTTCTACGAAGGCGTAATGCGTTCGCAGGGGCGCCTGATCTACGAGGACGTTGCCGACATTCTGGACGAACCGCAGGGCGAAAAAGCGCAGAAGGTGGCGCCCCTGGTGCCGCATCTGCTGGCTTTGAACCAATGTTACGAGGCGCTGCTGGCAGCTCGTGAAAAGCGCGGCGCCATCGATTTCGAGACCACCGAGACCAAGATCGTGTTCGGTGACGACCGCAAGATCGAGCGCGTGGTACCGATCAAGCGCAATCGCGCGCACCGCCTCATCGAGGAGTGCATGGTCGCGGCCAACGTGGAGTCGGCCAAGCGCGTCGCCAAGGCCAAGATCGCGGCGCCGTACCGCGTGCACGAAAAGCCCGATGCGGTGAAGGTGCAGGCCCTGCGCGAATTTCTGACCGAGCGTGGCCTGCGCCTGGCCGGCAGCGACCGGCCCGAGACGGCCGACTATGCCGCGATGCTTGCGCGCACCAAGGACAGGCCCGATCAGCCGCTGATCCAGACCGTGATGCTGCGCTCGCTGATGCAGGCGCGCTACAGCGCGGAGAACCTGGGCCATTTCGGCCTGGCGCTGACGCATTACTCGCACTTCACCTCGCCGATCCGCCGCTACCCGGACCTGCTGCTGCATCGCGCGCTGAAGCACCTGATCCACAAGCGCAACGTCAAGGAGTTCGATTACTCGGTCGAGGAGATCGAAAAGCGCGGTGCGCGCTGCTCGATGACCGAACGCCGTGCCGACGAAGCCACGCGCGATGCCACGACCTGGCTCAAGTGCGAGTACATGCGCCATCGCGTGGGCGAGGAGTACGACGGCCTGGTATCGGGCGTGGCGCCCTTCGGCCTGTTCATCGAGCTGTCGGGGCTGTACGTGGAAGGGCTGGTGCATGTCAGCCAGCTCAAGAACGACTACTACCAGTTCGAGGCGCGACACCATCGGCTGTATGGCGAGCGCAGTGGTCAGGCGTACAACTTAGGCGACGCGGTGCGTGTCAAAGTCGTGCGCGTGAACCTGGACGAACGCAAGATCGACCTCGAACTGCTGCAATTCAAATCGACCGGCGGACGTTCACAACCGATTAAGGATTCAGCCAGAGAATCGCGCACCCCTTCCAAAGCGAAGCATCCAAAATCGAAGCGGAGAGCACGATGAAGCTCCTCAAAACCCTTGCAGTATCGGCCGTCGTCCTGAGTCTGGCGGCTTGTGCCGATGATCCCAATCGCAACGCCAAGCGCGGCGCCGGCATCGGCGCGCTCGCCGGCGCGGTGCTGGGCAACCAGGTCAGCCATGCGCGTGGCGCGCCCATCGTCGGTGCCGTGGTCGGCGCCATCGCGGGCGGCGCGGTGGGCAACTACATGGACAAGCAGCGTAAGGAAGTCGAGCAGCAGATGGCGCCCGAGATTCAGCGCGGCGAGCTGTCGACGACGACGCTGTCCGACGGCTCGCTCAAGGTCGCCATCGCCAGCGACGTCAGCTTCGACCTCGGCAGCGCGACGCTGCGTCCGGACGCGATGGACGCCTACGGCCGTATCGCCGCCATTCTCAAGACCTACGACAAGACGGTGATCCACGTCGTCGGGCACACCGACACCAGCGGCTCGGCCGACTTCAACCAGGGGCTGTCGGAGCGTCGCGCGGCGGCGGTCGGCACGTTCCTGTCGTCGCAGGGCGTGCCGGGCACGCGTCTGCGCGAAGAAGGTCGCGGCGAGCGTGAGCTGATCGTGCGCACGGCCGACAACGTCAAGGAAGCGCGCAACCGTCGCGTCGACATCGTCATCAAGCCGGTGGTCGAGGGCAACGAGAATGCCGCCTGGACGCCGCCGCCCTACCTGGGCAGCTGATCGCCGGTAAGGTCGTAGCAAGAAAGCGCCGCAAGGCGCTTTTTTGTTGAGCGCGGTCCGGCAGCCGACCTTAGAATGCGCGCATGTCAGACCTTTATATCGGCGGCTTCCACGCCGTGATGGCGGCGCTCGAAGACGGCGACCGCAAACCCTTCGAGATCCTGCTGGCCGACACGCGCCAGGACGAGCGTGCGCGTCGCCTGCTGGCGCTGGCGCGCGAGCATTCGGTGCCCGTGCGTACGGTGTCGCGCTCGGACCTCGACATGAAGGCGCCGCCGGATCTGCGCCATCAGGGCGTGCTGGCGCTGATTCCCGAGAAGGAGTTCGTCGGCGAGGATGCGCTCGACGCTCCGGCTTCGCCGTCGCGCCTGTTCCTGGCCCTGGACGGCGTGCAGGACCCTCACAACCTCGGCGCCTGCCTGCGCACGGCGGAGGCGGTAGGGGCGACGGCGATCATCATTCCCAAGGACCGCTCCGCCAGCCTGACCGCGGTGGCGCTCAAGGCGGCGGCGGGTTCGGCCGAGCGCGTGCCGGTGATCGCGGTCACCAACCTGTCGCGCACGCTGGAGCGGCTCAAGGAGCGGGGCTATTGGCTCACCGGGCTGGCGGGCGAAGCCGAGCAGACCCTGTTCGAAGCCGATCTGACTGGCCCGCTGGTGCTCATCATGGGCGCCGAAGGTGCCGGCATGCGCCGGCTCACGCGCGAGCACTGCGACCATCTGGTGCGCATTCCGATGATGGGCAAGATCGAGAGCCTCAATGTCTCGGTGGCCGCCGCGGTCTGCCTCTACGAAGCCTTCCGCCAGCGCCAGAAGCGCTGAGCGGGTCGCCCTCGTTGCCGCTGCGGCGGCTTTGCCTTAAGATTCGCGCCCCTCGCGGCCGGCCACGGTCGCGGGTTGCTGTCCCACCACCTTCCGTGGGGGACTGTCCCGGCCCGACCAGGGCCGAACATCCACAGTAGGAGTTCAAATGCGTCACTACGAAATCGTAGTCATGGTGCATCCGGACCAGAGCGATCAGGTCCCTGCCATGACGGAGCGTTACAAGGCGATGGTCGAAGGCGACGGTGGCAAGATCCACCGCCTGGAAGACTGGGGCCGCCGCCAGCTGGCTTACCCGATCGCCAAGCTGCACAAGGCGCACTACGTGCTGCTCAACGTGGAATGCTCGGAGAAGGTTCTGGCCGAGCTCGAGAGCGCGTTCAAGTTCAACGACGCCGTGATCCGCAAGCTGGTGATCCGCAAGGATGCCGCCGAGTCCGCGCAGTCGCCGCTGTTCAAGACGCCGGAAGAAGACAAGAAGCCCGAGTACAAGTCGCGTCGTGACGATGCGTCCGCTCCGGCCAGCGAAGAAGAAACCACCGAGGAGAGCGTCTAATGGCTTTCGAACGTAATGGTGGTGGCGGCGGTGGCGGCGGTGGCGCCAACGGCGGCCGTTTCTTCCGTCGCAAGAAGTCCTGCAAGTTCAGCTCCGAAAACGCCGCGCCGATCGACTACAAGGATCTGGCGATGCTGAA
Source organism: Hydrocarboniphaga sp. (assembly GCA_023254435.1). Taxonomy (GTDB): domain Bacteria; phylum Pseudomonadota; class Gammaproteobacteria; order Nevskiales; family Nevskiaceae; genus Hydrocarboniphaga. The sequence continues at coordinate 2,097 of JALRLM010000015.1, read as the reverse complement.
GGGCTACATCGGCGAGAACGGCAAGATCGTTCCGGCCCGCATCACCGGCACGCGCACCCGCTACCAGCGTCAGCTGGCGGTTGCGATCAAGCAGGCTCGTTTCCTGGCCCTGCTGCCGTACACCGACAAGCACGAATAAGAGGTCTCGATAACCATGCAAGTCATTCTGCTTGAGAAGGTGAAGCACCTTGGCGATCTCGGCGACACCGTCAAGGTCGCGCCGGGCTACGGCCGCAACTTCCTGCTGCCCAAGGGCAAGGCGCTGCCGGCCACCGAGAGCAACCGCAAGGTGTTCGAAGAGCGCAAGGCCGAACTCGTCAAGAAGTCGCAGGAATCGCTCAACGCCGCCAAGATCCGCGCCGAGAAGCTGGCCGGCAAGACGGTGAAGGTGAAGGCCCTGGCTTCGGACGAAGGCAAGCTCTACGGTTCGGTCGGTCCGGCCGAGATCGTGCGCGCCGCCGAGCTGGCAGGCCTGGACGTCGAGAAGAGCGAGCTCGACCTGGTCGAAGGTCCGATCCGCCAGACCGGCTCCTACGACATCGCCGTGCGTCTGCACAGCGAAGTCGAGACCAGCCTCACGGTCGTGGTCGAGGAAGAAAAGGCCTGATCGGCTTTTTCGGTCCCGGCTTGTAGACTAAGACGGCCCGCCTAGCGGGCCGTTTTCATTGGTGCCCTCTGGGTCGCAGGGCCCGCATTTCGAGTGTTCTTCGGACGATGCCGGATCCAAAGCAACCGCCGTATTCCATCGAGGCCGAGCAGTCCGTGCTGGGTGGCCTGCTGCTCAACAACAACGCCTGGAACGATCTGGCCGATCGCCTGGCGGAGGCCGACTTCTACCGAGCCGACCACCAGCTCATCTACAAGGCGATCTGCGACCTGATCGGCGTGGGCAAGCCCTGTGACTTCGTGACGCTGGCCGAGCACATGCGCTCGCAGGGCAAGCTCGAGGAGGCCGGTGGCCTGTCGTACCTGGGCACGCTGGCGGCCGACACGCCCAGCGCGGCCAACATCGTCGCCTACGCCGGCATCGTGCGCGAACGCTCGGTGCTGCGCAGCCTGATCGCTGCCGGACAGGACATCAGCGACCTGGGTTTTCGCGCCGAAGGCCGTGCACCGCAAGAACTCATCGACATCGCCGAACAGAAGGTCTTCACCATCCGCGAGCGCGGCGCGCGCACGCAGAGCAGCTATTTCGACATGCCGGCGATCATGGACGGCGTGTTCAAGCGTATTTCCGAGGTGCGTGACAATCCGCAGGGTACGGCGGGCCTGCCGACCGGTTTCCTGGAGTTCGACCACAAGACCAGCGGCCTGGGCGAGGGCGATCTCATGATCCTGGCGGCGCGTCCCTCGATGGGCAAGACCACGCTGGCGGTGAACATCGCCGAGTACGTCGCCTTCGAGCGCAAGGAGGGCGTGGCGATCTTCAGCATGGAAATGTCGGCCGAGCAGATCGGTTACCGCGTGATCTCCTCGCGCGGCGGCATCCCGATGCAGAAGCTGCGCTCGGGCGAACTCTCCGACCAGGAAATGGACCAGCTCATCTGGACCATCAATCGCCTGCGCGAAGCGCCGATGTTCATCGACGAGACCGGCGCGCTGTCGCCCAACGACCTGCGCGCGCGAGCGCGGCGACTGGCGATGCGCACCAACCTCAAGCTCATCGTGGTGGACTACATCCAGCTCATGCAGGTGCCGGGCACCAAGGACAACCGTACCGGCGAAATCTCGGAGATCTCGCGCAGCCTCAAGGCGCTGGCCAAGGAACTCAAGCTGCCCATCATCGCGCTGTCGCAGCTCAATCGCGGCGTGGAGCAGCGTGACAACAAGCGTCCGCGCATGGCCGATCTTCGCGAGTCGGGCGGTATCGAACAGGACGCCGACCTGGTCGTTTTCATCTATCGCGACTGGGTCTATAACAAGACCAGTGACGAAACCCAGGCCGAGGTCATCATCGCCAAGCAGCGTAACGGCCCGCTTGGCGCCGTGCCGCTCGAGTTTCATGGACAGTACACACGCTTTGAAAATCCTCGGCAGGGCTTTTCGGTCAGAGATTTCGAGGAATGAATCAGCGTGCCGTGGCAACCGTCGATCTCG
>JALRLM010000478.1 GCA_023254435.1 Hydrocarboniphaga sp. | reverse complement strand
TTCATCGCTTCTTCGAGCACCTGTCTGGGTGCATCTTCGCGACGGATCGACAGGTGCGAACCCTGGTACCAGGTGACCGGAACGTCCCAGTGCCTGGCCAGCATCACCGGATGACGCGGCGCGACGATACGATCGCCGGTGGCCGCGAACACGTGCAGGTTGCGGGCAGGCAGCAGCGGCGGCCGCGACAGCGGCGCGACCACGCGCAGGATGTCCTGATAGCGTTGCTGATCCAGGCCGCGCCAGGACAGGTAGCGCTGGTGCATCGGCGGCACATAGCGCCACAGGCCACTGGCCAGATCGACGATCGGCACGCCGGCGACCACGAAATCCAGGCCCTCGTCATAACCCGCCAGCAGGGCCGCGTTGTAGCCGCCCAGGCTGACGCCGTAGACGCCGATACTGACGTTGGACTCGGTGTTGCGCAGCCAGGCCAGCCAGCGGCGCAAATCCCACAGCGCCTGCGATTCGGCGTAAAGCAGATCGAGCAGGTCGCCGTCCAGGTAATGATCGCCCGTACGCAGGCCGATCTTGCGCGGACCGTGCAGCGGCAAGGTCGGCATCAGCACGTTGAGCCCGAGCTGATGATGCAGATAGGCCGGCGAGAACAGCGAAAAATCCATCATCGGCGTGCCCATGCGATAGCCGTGGATGCAGACGATCCACGGCCTGGGCGCGCCCGGATGGCGCAGCACGTTGGCGACGCAGCGATTGTTGCTGGCGTAGCCCATCCAGGTCTGCGCCCCGGGCAGATCGGCCGGCAGCGTGAACCCGCTGTCGAAGCTCACGCGCTCGTACTCGAAGCCATAAAGCCGCGCGTTGTGACTCTGCACGCGCTCCGGCGGCGGCGGCACCTGGTGGAAGGTATCGGGATGCGTCTGCCAGCCCGCGTCGTCGAGCATCTGCTCGAGCCGCACCGCCTCCTCGCTCATGCGCGCGGCCTCGTCGCCGCTGGGCACCGTGGCCGAGGCCAGGAAGTAGCCCAGCACGGCCTCGTCGAGCCCGGCCTTGAAGTCCATCTTCCAGTCCAGGTGGAGGTCGGCGGCGCCTTCGTAAACCGGCTCGTTGCGCAGGCCCACGCGGCCCGCGACCAGGAACGAGCCCGCGAACAGCAAGGCGGCGATGAAAGCCGGCGCAAAACCTTCGGCCACGATCAGAGGCACCGACAGCAGCACGCCCAGCACCGACCCCAGGCCCATGTAGGCTGTCACGCGCGGATCGCCCGGCATCATCAGCATCGCCACCGACGAGGCCAGCACGAGCACGCCGGGCAGACCGGCGAACAACCACCACAGCAGGCTGTCGTGCGCACCCAGGGCATAGAGGCCGGCCAGCAGCGGCACCACGCCCGCCCACTCCCACTGCCTCGGTGTCGCCAGTTGCATGGACATGGAATCCCCAGCTCTCGAATGCGATCGTCGGTCGATCAGGTCAGCAGACTATAAAGACCCAGGGCGGCCGGCACAGTTGCCACGACGACAAGGCCCTGCAGCGGCCAATGCCAGCGCCAGTGCTTGAGCAGCCCCAGAAAGCCGGCCAGGAACAGCAGGCCGACGACGGCGAATATGGCGGTGCTGCCCAGCAGCATCGACATCTGCCCGCGCAACGTCGGCGACAGGTCCAGCACGAACAGGTACAGGATGCAGACCACGGCCTGTACCACCGCCAGGGTCAGGCACAGCGCCGCCATTGCGGCATCCACCACCAGCACGAACTTCCTCATTTCTTCTTGTTCTTCTCGGACTTGCGGCGATTCGGCCGCAACAGCTTGAGTATTGGCAGCAACTCGGCAGCCACTTTGGGTTGGCGCGTGCCGGCCTTGATCAGCAGTTTGGTGAAGCCGCGCAGGATCGCGTCGCGCGATTCGAACAGTGTGCCCACCATCGGGATGCGCCGATCGTCCATGACGGTCACGTGATCGCCGGGGTCGTCGCCGAAGCGAAACGCCACCGTGAGCCGCACATCCACGGGCTGGCGCGCCCGCTTGGTCCGGGCACCCTTTTTCGCTTTGGCTATCATGTCGGCGGTTCCTCCAGGCTCGATCGCATCCAGGCGCATGACTCCCGACAAGCTGGTCTGTTTCGCACACGGCAAGGAGAGCGGCCCTTGGGGAACCAAGATCACGCATCTTGCAGCGATCGCTCGTGAACGTGGCTACGACGTGCTGAGCCCCGATTATAGTCACTCCCATGATCCCGGTGAGCGCGTGCGCCAGTTGCTGGAGCTGAAGCCACAGGCGCGCGTGCTGGTGCTGGTCGGATCGAGCATGGGCGGCTATGTCTCGGCGATGGCCTGCGAGGCGCTGGCGCCGCGCGCGCTGCTGCTGTTGGCACCGGCCCTGTACTTTCCAGGCTGGGACTCAGAGCCACGAGGCATTCCGACGATCTGCAGCGTGGTGCACGGCTGGCACGACGACATCGTGCCTTTCGAGCGCGGCCTGCGCTTTGCCCAGCGCAACAGCGCGTCGCTGCACCTGCTGGACTCCGATCACGGACTCAACGATCGCCTCGACGACCTGGCGCTGATCTTCGCCCGACTGCTGGACCGCGCCGCCGAAGGCGCCTGATTCTCTCGAATACGACTCACAGGAACATCATGAACGCCACCACGCGCGAACGCTGGGAAGAGGTCTACAAGCAGACCGAATACAAGGTCATGCTCGAGCACCAGACGCTGTCGCTGCGCATTGGCCAGCATGACGCCGAAACCGATCGCCTGCTGATCGCGGAGACCGGTCTCAAGAACGAGTGGTTCATCATCACACCGTGCAACCCGCGCTCCGAACTCGCGCGCTCCGAACTCAACCTGTTCTACTTCAACGAACTGCGCTACGTGCTCGAATCGCGCGCGGGTCAGTGGGTGCAGGCGCTCAATTGCGATCCCACCGGCCAGTGGCCCGACGAACCGGGCTTCCTGCTCGTGGATGCCGACCGCGTCTGGGTCATGGAACTCGGCGAGCGCTTCTACCAGAACGCGCTGGTGACCGCGAAGATCGGCGAGCCGCCGCGCCTGCTGTGGCTGTCCACCTGATCCGGCTCAGCAGGCCTGGGTGCTGACGGGACGATAGGCCGCCACGAATTCCGGCGGCATGCGTTTCGGCCGACCGCTGGCCATGTCCACGCAGACCCACAGCGTGCGGCCGCGCATCACCGTCTTGCGGTCGCTTTCGCGGATCACCTGGTAGGCGCGCCACATGGTCAGGCGCGCGTCGGTCTCGTGTATCCAGGTCGCGAGCCAGAGCGTGTCGCCGGCGTAGGTCGGCGCCAGATAGTCCAGCTCGTGCCGGCGCGCGACGCAACCCGCGCCCAGTCGCTCGTAATCGGCAAAGCCCAATCCCAGACGCTCGCTGTGCGCCCAGGCCACCTGTTCCAGCCACGACAGATAGACCACGTTGTTGGTGTGGCCGAAGGCATCGACATGCTCGCCGCCGACGCCGACACGCTGGGTGAAAGGCGCGGGAACATCCCAAGGCAATGCACTGCAGTCGGTCATGGGGCGATCGTATTCTGTTTGGGAGGTTCGGGTTATCGTGTCGCAAGCGCTGGAAACTCGGGCCTGGCCGCACAGCCAAGGCCGCAGCTGCGCCCGTCAGCTTAGGATGGCGTCATCCAGGGTCAAGCGCCCTCGACACCGAAACACGGACGTTTCCACACAGGGACAATCATGATCAAGCGGGTGGTGTTCAATCAGAAAGGCGGCGTCGGCAAGACCACCATCGTCTGCAATCTCGCCGCCATCGCCGCCGCGCGCGGCCTGCGCACGCTGGTGGTGGACCTCGATACGCAGGGCAATTCCACGCAATACCTGCTCGGCGGCGCCGACGAAAAGCCTCTGCGCACGGTGGCGGATTTCTTCGAATCCACGCTGTCGTTCTCCATTCAGTCGCCGCCGTTCACCAGCTACGCCACCGCCACGCCCTTCGAAAACCTGGAAGTCGTCGCCGCCGACCCGCGCCTGGAAGAACTCATCGTCAAGCTCGAGGCCAAGCAGAAGATCTACAAGCTGCGTGATGCGCTCAAGCGGCTCAAGGGTTACGACGCGGTGTTCATCGACACGCCGCCGGCACTCAACTTCTATTCGCGCTCGGCCCTGATCGCCTCGGATCGCGTGCTGATCCCGTTCGATTGCGACGAGTTCTCGCGTCAGGCGCTGTACACGCTGATCGACAACATCCAGGAGATTCGCGCCGATCACAACGAAGATCTGGAGATCGAAGGCATCGTCGTCAACCAGTTCCAGCCGCGCGCCAAGCTACCGGCGCGCGTGGTGCAGGAGCTCAAGGCCGAAGGCCGTCCACTGCTCGATCAGACGCTGTCGAGCTCGGTGCGCGTCAAGGAGAGCCACGAACGCCATCTGCCGATGATCTACCTCGACGGCTCGCATCGCGTCACCAAGGAATACGTGGCGCTGTTCGAGGCGATCCAGAAGTAGACCGTTTCGCCGACCCGGCATCCGCTCAACTAAAAAGCCCCGCCCGATCACCTCGGGCGGGGCTTTTTGTTGCCGCATCGATCAGCGTGCGGCGCGTGTATCCCAGAGCGTGGGCGGCTCGGGCGGCAGGTTCTTGAAGCTTCCCATGTCGATGCCCTGCCCCAGCGTGCTGCCATCCTGCATGGCGTAGTTCTGGTTCCAGCTACGCAGGCGAGCCAGGTTGGCCGCGATCTCGGTGTTTTGAGGCGCCAGGCGCTCCGCACGCTGCAGCAGCGCCAGCGCTTCGTGGAACTGTCCGGCTTCGGTCTTGGTGACGGCCAGATTATTGAGCGCGATCGGGTCGAAGGGATTGACGTCCACGGCCTGGCCGAAGCTGGCTTCGGCGGCAGCGACGTCGCCCGAGGCGAAGCTCTGGCGTGCATTGCTGTCCAGGCCGCCCGGCGCATAGGCCGGACCGCCGATGGAATAGGCGCCGCCAGGGCTCGGCACATAGCCGCCACTGCCGGTGTCGCCGGTTTGCGCCGCGCAGCCAGCGAGACCGCCGACGAGCGCGATGAGGACGAGAGCGCGCTTCATAGCGTGGGATCTCCAAAATCGAAGAAGGGCAACAAGGTATTGGGCGGATTGGAAACGCTGCGCTGGCCTGCGAACAGGAAGCGGATGTAGCCGAGCGCCTGCGCTTCCTCGTAGTCGCGCGCGTTGTCGACGCCGAAGCGCGCACCGGCCACGAGATTGGGCGCGATCAGGTATTCGAAGGCGCCACCGAAATTGAAGCCGATGCCGGTCGATTTCTGACCCGCGTAGCCGGCCACCAGGCCCAGTTCGGGGACGTCGGTCACGTACTCCTCGATGCGCTCCTGC
>JALRLM010000460.1 GCA_023254435.1 Hydrocarboniphaga sp. | reverse complement strand
GCGGATCACGCGGCGTGAACCGGGCTTGCCGGTCAGCAGCTTGTCCTCGGCCACTTCCATGCCTTCCTGGCCGCGGCCGTCGAGGTTGGTGAAGCCCACGAGCTGCGCGGCCACTTCGCCGGCCGGGTAGTAGCGGCGATATTCACGCTGCGCGAACACGCCGGGCGCCTTGATCGCCATCAGGCGCTTGGCGTCGTCGGGGCTCATCTGCCGCTGCAGGTAGACGAACTGTTTGCTGGCGCGCTCCTTGAGAAACCGAGTCAGGTCGCGCGGCTTGAGGTTGAGCACCCGCGCCACCGCCTCGACATGGCCCGGCGAGGCCAGCAGCTCCTTGGGCACGGTCCAGATCGAATCCACGGGCGCCGACAGCGCCAGCGGCTCGCCGCGACGATCGCGGATCGCACCACGGCCGCCTTCGAGCACCACCGTGCGCACGTGGCGCTTGCTGCCCTCGCGCGTGAGGAAGTCGTTCTCGACCACCTGCAGATGAAACGCGCGCGCGCAGACCGCCGTGGCGCCCAGGCCCAGCATGACCAGGACCAGCATCACGCGCCAGGCCCCGACAGGCTGCACCTTGCCCACGGCCGGCGTGGCCGCGCCGGCGTTGCGCGCCTGCGGCTTGCCGGTGGACTTGTGCATGAAGTCCTTCACCGATCGCCTCCGCCGTGGCGCTTGCCCTGCTCCACGATCACGTAGTCACGCGGCTCGGACATGCCCAGCTGCTCGCGCGCCAGCGCCTCGATGCGGCCGTGGTGGGCCAGCGCGGCCTCTTCGAGCTGCAGCTGCGACCACTCCATTTCGAGACGATCGCGCTCCTGGCGCTGGCGCTCGATCTCGGTGGTCAGCAGGCGGTTCTCATGCTTCACGCGCACCACGAACAGCGCGCTCAGAATCGTCAGCGCGGCAAGCCCCATCAGCAGGGTGCCGTTGCTGCGCGTGGCCGGAGTCGATGACTTGCTGGTTCCACTCATGCGCGGCGCTCCGCTACCCGCAGCACGGCGCTGCGCGCGCGCGGGTTCTGCGCGCATTCCTCGTCGGTCGGGAAATCGCGCGACACTGCCTTGAGCAAGGCGCCGGGCGCATCGCGGCGCACGCCGCCGGCATCGCGGATGAAATGCTTGACGATGCGATCTTCCAGCGAGTGGAAGCTGATCACCGCGAGCCGTCCCGCCGGCGCCAGTGCCTGCGTGGCCGCGCCCAGCGCCTGCGGCAGCACGTCGAGCTCGCGATTGATGAAAATGCGAATGGCCTGGAAGCTGCGCGTAGCCGGATGAATCTTCTGGCGCGGACCCGGCATGGCGCGCGCGATGATCTCGGCCAGCTGCGTGGTGCGCGTGATCGGGGCCAGGCCGCGCGCCTCGACGATGCGCCGCGCAATGCGACGACTCGCGCGCTCCTCACCGTACTGATACAGCACGTCGGCGATCTCGTTGTCCTTGGCGCGCGCGATCCATGCCGATGCGGGCTCGCCGGCCGACGTGTTCATGCGCATGTCCAGCGGGCCGTCGCGCAGAAACGAGAATCCGCGTTCGGCATCGTCGAACTGCGGCGACGACACGCCCAGGTCCATCAGCACGCCGTCCACCTTGCCGGCCAGGCCCAGCTCCTCCACCACCGCGCCGAGCTCGGCGAAGTTGCGATGGTGGATGCGAAAATTGGCGCACGCGCCGAAGCGCTGCTGCGCCGACGCGATGGCGGTCGGGTCCTGGTCGAAGGCGTGCAGAAAGCCCTCGGCGCCGATGGCCTCGAGTATGGCGGCGCTGTGGCCGCCACGGCCGAAGGTGCCGTCGATATACAGCCCGCCCGGACGCAGCGCCAGACCGGCCAGCGCTTCGTCGAGCATCACCGGGCGGTGCTGGTCGGACATGGCGGACTCAGAGCGGAACGGGACGACGATGGCGCCGCGCGGGGCGGCAATGGGCGGGGAAGGCGTCTGCATGGCGCATCACCGCTTGATCAGCTTGAGCGCCTGCTTGAGGCGATCGGGGTCTGTATTGTCGTGGCGCGTGTGGTAGCGCGACTCGTCCCAGATATCGAACCGGCCGATCTGCCCCACCACCGCCACGCGGCCGTTGTGCAGCCCGCCCTCTTCGCGCAGCCACTGTGGCAGCACGATGCGGCCCTGGCCGTCGAGTTCCACGGCGACGGCACGACCGATGAGTCCGTCCTTGAGCAGTTCGGCCTGATCCTGGTCGTCCATTGCCTCGATCTGTTCGGCGAGCTGGATGAACTTGGCCGCAGGGTAAACCTGGATACGCGGCTTGCCGTCGGCAAGATGCGGGGTCAGGTAGAGCGGGCCGCCGTCATTTTTGGTCAGCAGATGCCGAAACGAGGCCGGGACCGCGACACGGCCCTTCTCGTCCAAGGAAACGGCATACCAACCTGCAAACACTCGAGCACTCACTTTGAGCCGCTGGCCGGCCCACCCGCCTTACGAAGTCGTCACGGAAGCAATCCCAGTCCCCACTTTGCCCCACTTCGCACCACTATATTCCACGACCCAGTCACGCGCAACCGATTTCCATAGCCGAAACAAGAACTTGGCTTAAGCTTCAATTAAGGGAAAGAACGACGAAAAAACAGCCACTTGCGCCCGAAATGGAGCGCCATGGGGCGTTGTGGGGACCAGCGGGGAGGATCGAAACAGACGACGGGCGGCGAGCGCGCCCGGTCGGGTACAAGAAAAAAATGAGTCGGCCTGTAAGCCGGGTTCTGTCCGGGGTCTTGCGACCCCTCAACAACCATTCCTCTAGGCTGCACGTCGCCGTGCAGCTCCAGCAGCCTACCCGGTGAGCGCGTGGGCCACGCGTTGCGGTCTTGCGACCGCGCCTCACCCTATTTGGCCTTGCTCCGAACGGGGTTTACCGTGCCGGTCCATTACTGGACTCGCGGTGCGCTCTTACCGCACCGTTTCACCCTTGCCTGATCTCCCTTTCGGGAGCCATCGGCGGTTTGCTCTCTGTTGCACTGGCCGTAGGCTCGCGCCTCCCAGGCGTTACCTGGCGTTCTGCCCTATGGAGCCCGGACTTTCCTCCCCCACGCGAAGGTGGCGGCGGTTGTTCGGCCGACTCGAGGCCTAGTCTAGCAGGCAGGGCTGCATCGATATCAGCCGCCAATGCTGGACTGGGCCAACCAGACCACGAAGCGCCGGCACACAAGCCTCGCAAGAGAGTGCGACACATCACATCAGGCCCGCCACCTCATTAAAACTGTTGATGCCGGGTCATCCTGATTCTCCTCATTCTGGAGCAACGCAACACCAGCTCGAATGTCTTCGCAACAGCGATTGCAGCCTTGGGTGTGCGGAATCGCTGTCCGCTGCGCAGTGCCCGGATTCACATGATCGACCCGACCGCATCCGTCGATCCGCCGAGCCCGGTCGGGGATGGGTACCTCAACTCACCGCGCCGCAGGTCAGCATCACACAACATGCCACCGGCCTGTTCCGGCGGCCATAGGGAACCCATTCGGCGTCGGCAGAATGGGAGGGCTGGGGTTATATGCGGATTGTTCATGTCATCACTCGCCTCATTCGAGCGGGCGCCGATGAGAATACGGTCATCACCTGCGCCAGCCAGGCCGCAGATGGTCATGAAGTCACATTGATCCATGGCCAGGAGTTCGATCCGTATTTCTACGCAACCTATTCGCGACGATTCACCCTGATCTGCGTCGACGATCTGGTCCGGGAGATCCGTCCGGTAAAGGATTTCAGGGCGCTGCTGAAGATTGTCGATCTGCTCAGGAAAATCCAGCCACGCGTGATTCACACACACACCAGCAAGGCCGGAATCATCGGCCGTTTCGCGGGACGCATCGCAGCGATAGAGGGCATCATCCACGGCGTCCACATCGTGCCGTTCAGCAATGTTGGCACACTCAAGAAGCTGTTCTATCTGGGATTGGAAAAAGCGGCGGCATCGACGACTCACGCTTTCATCAACGTCAGCGAGGGCATGCGCCGCATGTGCGTGGATGCTGGCGTCGGCAGAGCCGACCAGCATCATGTCGTGCATTCCGGTTTCGCTCTGTCGCGCTACGCCGGCGCCGATCTTCCCGACGACTGGCGCGAAATCACCGGCACGCCAGCGAACGCCGCCAGGCCACAGGTAGTGCTGATGATGGCCGCACTGACACCGCGCAAGCGCCAAATGGAACTGCTGCTGGCCTTTTCCTCGGTGATCCGCCAGCGGCCAGGGATGAAGCTGCTGCTGGCTGGTGAAGGCAGCCTGCGCCCCTATCTCGAACGGCTCATCGAGCAGCTGTCGCTGCAGGACAGCGTCAAACTGCTGGGCTTTCGATCCGATCCGGAACGACTGGTCGCGCTGGCCGATCTTTGCATCCTGAGTTCCCAGCATGAAGGGCTTCCGCGCGTGGTGATGCAATACCTCGCGGGGGGTAAGCCTTGCGTGGTCAGCGAGCTGCCCGGCATCGAAGAAGTGGTCCAGCACAACGTCAATGGCCTGATCATTCCTTCCGATCGCCTGGACATCATGGTCGAAAGTGTCGTCGAACTGCTGAGCCACGACCCGAAATTGCAGACCCTGACGCAGGGCGCCTTGCACACCAACCTCGACAGCTGGGATGCCGCGATGATGTGGCCCCGCATGTCGGCAATCTATCGCCGCGTACTCGGCACTCATGAACTGCCGCCGCTGACGACGGCGCCAGTCAATCCTGCTTCATGAACAGCGCGCGACCAGGATCGGCTCCGTCGACGCTCAGGGAAGACACGATGCAATTCCCGATCAGCCGGGTCTACCCCGCCGATTTCGGCAGGGGCTCCACCGAACCGCAAGCTCCGCTCAGCGCTCGGCAGTTGCTGAGCGCCTTGCTGCAGCACCGCAGGCTGCTTGCGGTCACCACCCTTGCAACCGGTCTGACCGGCCTGCTTTACGTGGCCATGGCCAAGCCGGTTTATGTGGCCCAGGGCAGCATACAAGTCGATACCACCGCCACATCGGCCATAGCCAGCAACGCAGGCACGGCTCAATACGGATTGGCCGCACCGACACGCACCGAGGCCGAGGTGCAGATTCTGCAAAGCAGGCTGGTTCTGTCACAGGTGGTGAACGATCTCGGCCTGGACATTCACGTATCGCCGCACGAACTGCCGATCGTCGGACAACTGTTCACGCGCCTGGGCAAGGACGCTCGCCACAGCCCACCGTCGTGGTGGCCGGCCGGCTATGCCTGGAGTGAAGAATCAGCCTCGCCGAGCCGCTTCGACATCCCCGACGCCATGATGGGCAACACATTCACCCTCCGGTCCTTGGGCGATCTCCATTACGAACTGCTCGATGGCAATGGCCACTCTCTGCTGCAAAGCGCTGTGGGGGAGACCGCCAGCGTGGAAACCGCGGCCGGGCCGATCACGCTGACGATCAGCGAGTTGCACGCCCATGCCGGGACGACATTCGAGCTGAGCCGGGTGCCGCTGGACCGCGCCATACAGTCGCTCAAGTCCGGCATCCAAGCCGAAGAGGCCGCCAAGCTGTCGGGGATCGTAACGCTTAAAGCCGAAGGCAGCTCGCCACAGGAAGCCTCGCGTATCGCATCGAAGGTTCTCAACGTCTACACACGGCAGAACGCCGAGCGCCGTTACCTCGAAGCCAAAAGCTCGCTGGACTTCCTGGAGCAGCAACTGCCCGAAGCACGCGAACGAGTGGAAGCCGCCCAACACGCGCTCAACGAATACCGCAGCGACCGCGGCTCGGTGAACGCCGCAAGCGAAACCAGCCTGCTGCTGCAGCAAGCCTCCGACTACGAACGCAAGCGACTCGAGCTGATCGGAGAACGACAGGAGGCCCTGGCTCAGTTCACGCCGGATCACCCGGTGGTGCAGGCGCTCAATTCACACATCCACCGTGTCGAGAGGGAGCGTGACGAAGTCAGGCGACGCGCCAAGGAACTGCCTCAGACCGAACAGCAGGAGTTGCGCCTGCTCAGCGATGTCGACGTCGCGACGCGCATCTACACCAACCTGCTCAACGCAATGCAGGAGATGCGCATTGCCAAGGCAAGTTCCCTGAGCAACGTCCGCATCGTCGACATGCCCGGCCTGCCGCTCAAGCGCGATCGCCCCAAGACCATGCTGGTCATGGCCCTGAGCCTGCTCGGCGGACTTTGCGCGAGCATTTTCTATGTCGCTATTCGACGTGGCCTGTCGCAGGGAGTCGAAGATCCCGAAGACATTCACGCCGCGCTCGGACTCGCCACCTACGCCGCCATTCCTCATTCCCGCGCGCAATGGGGCGCGACACGTCTGCGCGCCAAGCAGAGCGCCAGCCCGGCTCCGCTGGCGACGGCCAATCCCGGCGACCCGGCGGTCGAGGCACTGCAAGGCTTGCGCATGGCGCTGCAGTTCGCCCTCATGAAGGGCAAGAAGAACGTGCTGATGCTGTCGAGCCCCAGCCAGGGCATGGGCAAGTCGTTCGTCTCGACCAACCTTGCCGCCGTCATTGCACTCGGCGGAAAAAGGGTCGCTCTGATCGACGGCGACATGAGGCGCGGCGAACTGAGTCGGCAACTGGGCATCAGCACCACACCCGGCCTCAGCGAGTATCTTGCTGACGAAACCGTATTCGACATCGAACATGCCACGCCGATCGCAGGGCTGACGCTGATACCCAGCGGATCGCGCCGGCAGAATCCCTCGCAGCTGCTGCTCAGCGAGCGACTGGCGCAACTGATCGAGCGCCTGTCCAAAACCCATGACCTGGTCATCGTCGACACGCCTCCGGCTCTTCTGGTCGCCGATGCCGGCATCATCGGTCGTCATGCCGGCTGCACGCTGTTGGTGGTCAAACATGGCGTAACGACGCTGCAGGCAATCGAACAGACCTCGCTGCGCATGCGCCAAGTAGGCGTCCAGATTCAGGGCATCGTCTTCAATCACGTCGACATGCCCCATTCGCAATACGGCTACTACAACCTCAAGCAGACGGCATGAGCACATCGACCGAGCTTCGCCACGGCTGCGGGCACGGCAGTGCAGCCTCTTTGTCATGGAGAGCCCCAGCATGAAGAAAATCCTCTTGACCGGGGCGGCCGGCTTCGTCGGCTACCATGTAGCCCGACGCCTGCTGCAGGCAGGCACGCAGATCGTCGGCATCGACAATCTCAACGACTACTACGATGTCGGGCTCAAGCAGGCGCGTCTGGATCAGATCAAGGACGCTCCCGGCTTTCGCTTTCAAAGACTGGACATCGCCGATGCGGCTTCGCTCGGTGACCTGATGGCGAACGAGTCGTTCGACTGCGTCGTGCATCTGGCCGCCCAGGCTGGCGTCCGCTATTCGCTGACTCACCCCGCCGCCTACATCGAAAGCAATCTTGTCGGCTTCGCCAACATACTGGAAGCCTGCCGCCACAACGGTCTGCCACCACTACTCTTCGCCTCGTCATCGTCGGTCTACGGCGCCAGCGAGCGCTTGCCCTGGTCTGTATCCGACAACGTCGACCATCCGGTGTCGTTGTACGCAGCGACCAAGAAATCGAACGAGCTGCTGGCCCATGCCTATGCCCATCTCTACGGCCTGCCTTGTACCGGCCTGAGGTTCTTCACGGTCTACGGACCCTGGGGGCGCCCCGACATGGCCTACTTCAAGTTCACGCAGGCAATCCTCGCCGGCCGGCCTATCGAGGTTTTCAACCACGGCGCGATGGAACGCGATTTCACCTACATCGACGACATCATCGAAGCCATCGTCCGCCTGATCGACAAACCGGCCACAAGTGATCCCGGCTGGAATGCGGTACAGCCCGATCCAGCCTCGAGCAGCGCACCTTACCGCGTCTACAACATCGGCAACCAACAGCCAGTCAATCTGCTGTCGTTCATCGGCATCCTCGAACACCTGCTCGATCGCAGAGCCGACATGCGCCTGCTGCCGATGCAGCCAGGCGACGTCGTGGCCACCTACGCCAATGTCGAGGCCCTGCGGCGGGAGATCGACTTCTCACCACGAACGCCACTCGACCTGGGTCTCGCTCGCTTCACGCGCTGGTTCAGGGACTACTACCGTGTGTAGCCTGGGCCGGCGGAGCCCAGACTCGCACATCGTCGACCAGGACATGATATGGCCCCTGCCCGACAGGGGCGTTCCCGCCACTCAATTCGTTGATGTCGAGCAGCAGGTAGCGCGGCTTTCTTCCTTCGGGAAAGTTGGGGATGCGGCACAACTCGCGACCGTCCAGGTAGACGATGAACCAGTCGTGCGTGACCAGGCCGCCATAACGGTGCCATCGCCCGTCGAACAGCAGCGTGTCGACGGTGCGAATACGTCCCTTGTGCATGCGCTTTTCAAGACCGCCAGCGAGCGGCTGCCGGTTGGGCACCAGGTGCACCGCACTATGTGTCTGTCGGTTGGTGGCATCGGCGGGCATGCCTCCGTACAGCTCGATGACGTCGAATTCCACCATCTGCTCGTGCGAACTGGTGTAGCGATTCACCGTGTAGGTCCAGAACGCAGGCCATATGCCGCGCACGGGGCGGGACTGGCTGTCCGGCAACCGGATGCGCGCCTCGAAGTAGCCCAGCGCCTGGGTGAAGCCCTGTCCATTGCGGTCGACCGTCTGCAAGCAGGGGCTGACCCAGCGCCCGCTGTCCGGATCGCGCAGCAAGCTCATGCGCAGATGCCGCCCTTCTGCATCGTCGACCAGACCCAGCACGTCGTAGCCCGCCTCGTTATCGGGACCGTACCAGGCTTCGTGCCCGGAGGCCGGATGTCCCGGCGCAAACCACCGCGTACCCGCGGGTGCCGTTGCGATCGTTTTGCGATCGCTTGCGACCGCGAGGGTATCGAACCGGTCCTCCCAGACGATTCGGTACCCGTGCAGGTCGAGGCGCTCGCCCTCATGCGCCTTGGTCCATTCCAGTCGATCGAACTGGGCAGCCGTCGTCGGTACCGGCACCGGCCCATCCGCGGGCGCCGTTCCCGAGCGCGCAGCACCTGAGCCCAGTATCGCAACGAACCACAACACCGACTTCCACCCGAAACTATTCATTCAGTCTCCCGATGCACACGCCGACCGACCCAGCCGACAGCGCAGTTTCTCCGGATATCTGCGTCGGCATTGTGATGACTTGCTACAACGAAGGCCGCTACATCGGAGCGGCAGTGCGATCGGTGCTGGCACAGACCTGCATCGACCACATCTCACGCATCGTCATCGCCGACGACGGCTCCGACGCCGATACCCTCTCAGTCCTGCGCGACATCGAATCCTGGGACCGGCGCATCGACATCCTCTACGGCCCAGGAGGTGGCGGGGTTTCCACACAGCGTAATCTGGCGATTGCCTGCATGCCCGAGCAGGTCAACGTACTGGCAATACTCGATGGTGACGACCTCTGGGCTCCCACTAAGCTGGAGCGGCAACTGCCGGTATTGTCGGCACGGCCTGAAGTCGGACTGGTATATGGCGGCTTCTATACTTTCGCGGACGACCTTTCGCATGCGCAACTCGCGCCCGTGATCGACATCACCCGCTCGGCAGCCTTGTCGTCGTGCTACTTCCTCACCGATCCGCCGATCATTCCGTCCACGACGCTGATGCGGCGCTCCGACTATGAGCGCTGTGGCGGCTTTCATGCCCACATCAAGGTCTTCGAAGATACCGACCTGTTCGTCCGCATGGCGCGCATCTGCCGCTTCGGCTTCGTCGCCGAGCCACTGCTGTACAAGCGCCATCATGCCGTCAGCATCACCGGTGGACGCCAGGATCTCATGGCGCACCATGCCTATGTGGCCCTTATCGCCGCCGCTGCCGAACCCGCGCTGCTCGATCTGGTTCCCAAGCGCCTCGCCGAACGCGCACGCAAGCTCGGCAACCATCGATTTCTGAGCGGCGACCTGACTGCAGCCCGCTCGCTGCTGCGCCTCGCGGTGAGGATCAACCCGCTCAATCATCGTGCCTGGCTGTCGTTGCTGGCCGCGTCACTCGCACCGCGATTGTCGACTCGGATACTGAGCACACGGATGCAGGCCAAAAGAGTCAGCATGGGACTGAGCGCTTCCACATGACCGACGCCAGCATCCATGCCCGTGCCGACATGCACCTGCGGGGCTCCAGCGACCCGCTGCAGTCGCTGCTGTGCATCATGAGTGCGCTCATTCTTCCAACCGCGTTGTCGATGATGAAGTCAAAGATCGGTGGAGTGGAACTTCGGCTCGCCGACTTGCTGCAACTGCTGGTGCTGGCAGGCACCGTGGCGACCGCACCCTGGGCTATGGCCGATGCCGTGCTGCGCTCGGGTGGCCTGGCATTCGTGCTGTTCTTCTTCTATTGCGCCATCCAGGGTCTGTGTCTTGGGCTGAGCACCGAAACCGCAAAAGAAGTCGTACAACTCGCCTATATCCTGCTGTCAATGATCGCAGCGAGCCTGCATGCCCAACGGCAGCCGCAACGTTTCTTCAGAGTATTCGTATTCGGCATGGCGGCCTCGGCGCTTGCCACAGTCGCCTATCACTTCGCCATCGGCGAGTACGCCCGCTACAAACTCGGCGCCGACGGCCGCTATGCGTTCGGAAACCTTTCCGCTCTGCTGCTGCTCGCCGCATCCGTTCGAGGCTGGTCACGCCGCTGGGTGCTTGCCTTCATCGTCAGCCTGCTACCGCTTGCCCTGTCGATGGAGCGCCGCGGGCAACTCGGCGTGATCGTGGTGGCCGCGATACTCGTGATCGCCGCGCTCGCGCGCTTCACGACGATACGGCGGGCCCTGGTTTTACGCTTGTTCGGCACGGTCGGCGCAGTGGTCGCCGGCGTTCTCCTGATGGCCACCGACTGGTCGCTGAGTGAAGAGCGTGCCCGCTACGGATCTTTCACCCAGGCCGAGGAACAACTCGCCACTCATACATCGAACCTGCAGCGCATGGGCCTTGTCGTCAACGGCATTGCCGTCTTCCGGGAGCACTGGCTGACCGGCGCAGGCGCCAATCAGGTCAGCAACCAACTGCGACCTTTCTATGTCGATCCACGCCTGGCTCAAAGCAGTACGCACAACGCCTACCTAGACCTGTTGATCTCCTACGGAGTGATCGGCACCGCACTGCTCGTTTTCGCCTGTATCCGAATGGCCGTTCAACGACGCCACGGATTCGAAGGCGGCGTCATGATCGTGTATTGCGTATTCACGATCGGCTTCATGCCCTCGGGTGGATCGGTGCCCCTGATGCTGTTTTCAGCCTTGCTGCTGCCACTGCTGAAAGACCCGCTCACGACATCACCCCTGCGACACGCGACCTCCGGAGGCCGCGTGCCGTTCGCTCTGACCGAGGGCATGCCGCGCGCTTCGGGCCAGGATCTTCAACAGGAACCGTCATGACCGAGCGTCCGTCACCTCCCGACGACTTCGCGCCGCCACGGCGGCGCGTCGTCTACCTGATCAACGGTTTCGATGCCGGTGGAGCCGAACATGGGCTTCTGACCTTGATCCGCAGCGGATTCTTCGCCGGCTGCGAACTACGTATCGTCGCGTTCTGCATTGGAAACCCAGCACTCGCCGCACAGATTCGCCAGTCTGTCGGCGAGGACAATCTGATCGTTGCTCGCGCCACACGCCAGCTGACTCTGACCGGCATGATGTTAGGCGCACTGCAGCTGGCCACCCTCATCCGGCGTTTCCGGCCGCACTCGGTGGTCGCCAGCCTCAAGCAGGCCAACATCGTCGGCCGCATCGTGCTGTCGCTGTTCCCCAGCGTCGAATGCATCAGCTTCGAGCATATCGAGCGCTACCGGGCGCGACGCTACGAGCGCCTCTACGCTGCGCTGCTGAAGCTGATCTCGCGCCGCGTCGACAGCGTATGGGCCGACAGCCTCGCCACCCTGGACAGCACGCGACACTACTTCTCCAGGCCTGAGCTTCCAGGCCACGTCGTGCCGCTGTTCTGCGTGCGCGACGACGTCGACGGCAAGTCCAGCTGGACACCGGCGAGCCCGCTGCGCATCGTCGCCGCCGGCCGCTTGATCGCGCGCAAGAACATGCAGGTGGCCATCGACACCATCGGCCGATTGGGCCAGCAGGGAATCGACGCCAGGCTGACCCTTTACGGCGACGGGCCCGAGCGCGAGCGCCTGCAACAGCACGCACTGGAGTCCGGCTGTGCCGATCGCGTGCATTTCGCCGGCCATGTCGAGCGCTGGTTCGAAGCGGCACGCGACCACGATGTCTTTCTGAATCTAAGCGACACCGAGGGCTTCTGCATCGTGGTCGCGGAAGCCCTGTCCATGGGCTTGCCGGCCATCTGTACCGACGTCGGCGGCATTCGCCAGTACGGCCGACACGGCCACAACATGATCAAGATCGCAGACCCGAGCGCCGACGCTCTGGCGCAGGCGGTGATTGACCTGACCTCCGCCCCTGGCACGATGCGGCGCATCGGCGTCACCGCCAGGGCCGACATGAGGCAGGCCTTCTCGGCCGACACGATCCGCCGCCGTGGACTGGAACTGTTGCCCGCAGCGACCCCGGTAGCCCAGAAACACGGCAAGACCGGGCTTGCGCTATGACGGCAACGATGCACGATTCCGAGCGGGCGAGCGGCCAGGTGGTCACCCGCGGTCTGCGCTGGCTCACTCTGGGGCGTCTGGCCGAGATGGGGCTGAGTTTCCTCGCAACGGCCGTGCTTGCCCGCCTGCTGGCGCCCGAAGACTTCGGCCTGATGGCGGCGGCGGCGGTGGTCACCTCGCTGGCTTCGGCTGTGTTCGAAGGATCGTTCGGCATGTCGGTGGTGCAGAAACGTGAGGTCGGCCCCGACTATCTCGCCACCTCGTTCTGGCTCGCCATCGGCGCGGCTATCGTGTTGCTGGCGCTGATCGCCGCGACTGCGCCGCTGGTGGAACGCTTCTTCGGCTTCGCGGGCGTGTCCGTCGTGCTGGTGGCCATGTCGCTGACCATCCTGCTCAAAGCCATCAGCTCGGTGCCTCGTGCGTTGCTGCAGAGACAACTCCGCTTCCGCCAACTGGCAGTCATCAGCCTGTCGTCCTATCTGGCAGGGTCGGGGCTGCTGACTCTCGTGCTCGGCGTCTACGGCTACGCGGTCTGGTCGCTGGTCGCCGGAGCGGTGCTCAGCGCTGCAATCGAAGCACTGGCGATGTTCCTGCTGTCGGGGCTGGGCTGGCGGCTACGGCCGCGCATCGCGCTGATAGGCGACATCCTGCGCCCCGGCAGCAGCTTCACCGTCGCCCAGCTGTTCAACTGGGCTGCCAACACCGGCCCCAACAGCGTGGTCGGCCACTGGCTGGGCGCGCACATGCTGGGCCTCTATTCCAGGGGCTGGAAACTGCTCGACGTGGCGGTTTCGGCCGTCGCCGCTCCGATGAGCCGAGTGATGTTGCCGGTGTTCTCGCGTACACAACACGATCTCGCCCGCTGCAGGGCCGACTTCTTTCGCACGCTATCGATCGCCGTGCCCTGCTTCGGTGCCATCTCTCTGATGATGGTGCTGCATGCGGACCTCGCCGTCCTCATCGCCTTGGGCCATCGCTGGGCCGACACGACTCCTGTGGTGCAACTGCTGTTTGCCGCCCTGTTGCCTCGCTGCGCATTCAAGATCGCCGAGAGTCTCATCGTGGGACTGGGACAGCCCGCCATCGTCGCCCGGCTACAGGCGTTTTACGGAGCGCTGATGGTGGCTGGCGCTTGGGTCGGGTCGCACTACGGCCTCCACGGCGTGGCGCTGGCGACCTCGCTGTCGATCACAGTGGTCTACGTCGGCTATCTGGCCTGTGCCTGCCGGCTCGTAGGCGGCTCCTTTGCCGAGTTGCTACGACTGCATGCGCGCTGTGCCGTGCTGCTCTCACCCACCGCACTCGTGCATCTCGCGCTACCCCGCGACTCCGGAAGCTGGCCGGTTCCGATCGGCAGCGTACTGCTTGACGCGATGATTTTGTTTGCGGCGTTCTGCCTGGCCCCAAGCCATTGGCTGGGGAGCGACTTGTGCGCGTTGCGCCATCACCTTTTCAATCGTCGCACCCAAGGAGTCGCCGACAATGACTGACTGGTCCGTACAACTGCCATCGACATCGCCCGCGCTGCCACGCGGCGAGCGGCCGGCAACGACCTGTTCCGGAATGGTGGTGATGGTGGTCTGCCACTTCGACGACACCAATCCCGGAGGCGGTCTGGAGAAACAGGCCGGGCTGCTGAGCCAGCGCCTGCGCGATCAGGGAGAACGCGTGGTGCTGCTATCGAGCACGCGCAGCCCCCTGCGTACCGGCTGGCAGCAGATCAACGGTGTACCCGTGCGCCTGTTCTGGACTTACAGCACGCCTCAGATCTCGGGGCGCTATCTACCCGCAGCACTGATCTGGGCTGCGCAGGTCGCGCTGTGGCTTCTTCTGAATCGCGCACACATCCGCATCGTGCATTGCCACCAGTTGCGCATTCACGCATTTGTCGCTGCGCTGGCGACCCGCCTGCTGGGGATTCCATCCATTCTCAAGTCCGCCACCGGCGGTGACGGTGCCGACATTCGCGTCATCGGCTCGCACAAGTATTTTGGTGCCGCGGGCCGCCGCTTCGTGGTCCGGAACGCCACGAAGTTCATCGCCACCACGGAGTCGATCCGCGACGACCTGCTGCGCTGGGGCGTGCCGGACACCAAGATCGCCGTCGTTCCGAATGGCATCGACCGCAGCAGGCTAACGCAGCCACCTCGATCGGCGCGGCAACGCCACCAGCGCTGCCTTTACCTGGGGCGTCTCGACCAGGACAAGAACGTGCTTGCGTTGGCCGCCGCCGCACTACGTCATTGCCGGGAACTGGACCTGACGCTCGACTTCTACGGCAAGGGTGCGCAGCGGGCCGAACTCGAAGCACTGATCGCCGACCACGCCGACAATCGCGTTCGCTATTGCGGCTTTGTCGATGACGTTGCCGCGGTTCTGCCCGACTACGGTTATCTGCTGCTGCCTTCCAACGCCGAAGGTCTTTCGAACTCCATGATCGAAGCCATGTGGTTCGGAGTGGTGCCGATCACCACCCGTGTCAGCGGCTGCGTGGATCACATCGAGCCCGGCGTAGACGGACTGTTCATGACCGGGGTCGATGCCGGCAGCCTGTCGGCCACGCTGCAGGGCATCGCCGACATCGACACTGAGAGCTGGCTGCGCATGTCCAAGGCCGCACAGGCCAAATCGCAGTCGCGTTTCGATCTCGATGTCATCGGCTCGGCTTATCGCCAGCTCTACGCCGAACTGCGAGTGGCGGCGACGCCATGAGGATCGTGCTGTCTTCCTACGATTTTCCGCCTGGCGGTGGCGGCGTTGCGACCTATGTGGCAAGGCTGGCATCGGCGCTGTCATCGGCAGGCCATGAGGTGACCGTGGTCACGACCAGTCAGGGCCTCGAGGACGGATATCCCTATACGGTAATCCGTCAATGCGGGCCGCTCGGCCTGCTCCGCCTGTATGCCGGCGCCGACATGGTGTTGCTGTCCAATCTGTCGATCAGACTGGGCTGGCCGCTGCTGCTGACGCTAGGCACCCGATATGTACTCTTCCACCACTCCGAAAGCGCATTTCGTGCATCCAGGTCCTGGAGCCCCCAGCAGCTGCTGCGTCGCACGGTGATGAAGCGTAGCGTGCTGCACTGCATGGCCAGCGACTATCTGGGACGGCAATCGGGCCTCGCTCGGCATCTGGTGGTCTGCCCCTTTCCTGGCGACCGTCCGCTGCCGCGCCCGCCTCTGAGCGAAAGGCGAGCCGAGTTGCTGGTCGCCGGACGGCTGGAGCCCGAAAAGGGAATCGGCTTCGTGCTCGACAACGTCGAACTGATCTGCCGCCTGCTGGACGTGTCGCGCATCCGCATCGCCGGGGCCGGCTCGATGACGGACGTCGTGCAGCAACGCGCTCAGGAGCGCAACAGCCGTATCGTCTATCTCGGTCGCCTGAGCGCCGAACATACCAAGGCCGAAATGGCGAGCAACATCTACACGCTGGTGCCATCGCTGTGGAACGAGCCCTTCGGCACCGTCGCGCTCGAGGCCTTGTCGGCTGGCGCCATCGTGATCGCAACCCGCAGAGGTGGAATACCCGAAGCCCTAGGCAGCCTGGGCATGCTGTACGAGCCCGACCACCTGGCGTCGTTCGAGCGAGCCCTGCGCGAGGCGCGGCTATTCTTCGGCCGCTGCTGCACCAACCCGCAGATGGCCGCGGCATACCTCGATCATGTCGACCTCCATGCCGAAAGATTCCGCCCTGAACGCGCGGTCGAATCGCTGATGGGAGCCTGGCAGCGAATTGCCGTGCCTCTGCTGCCGACTCGCACCCAGGCACGGGAGCGCTAAATGTCGCCGGCGGATCATCGCACTGACATCGACGTGCTGCGCAGCTTCGCGATCCTGCCTGTGATCGCGTTTCACGTCGGGCTTGCGGCATTCTCAGGCGGCTACGTCGGCGTGGACGTGTTCTTCGTCATCTCGGGTTATCTGATCACGCGACAGATCGCCGCCGATCCATCGCGCTTCTCCCTGGCCGATTTCTACGCCCGCAGAGCGCGCCGAATTTTGCCAGCGCTCTTCACCATGCTGATCGTCACCGGCGCAGTGGCGACATGGCTGCTGCTCCCCGTCGATCTCAAGCGATTCGGCCAGAGCATGGTGTCCACCGCCCTGTTCTCGTCGAACATCCTGTTCTGGCTGCAGACCGGTTACTTCGACGCCGCGGCTCACACCAAGCCCCTGCTGCATACCTGGTCACTCGCGGTCGAGGAACAGTTCTACCTGCTCTATCCGCTGGTGTTATGGGCGCTTGCCCATGTCGGCCGGCAGCCACGGCGTCGACTGATCGCCGTCACCGCGCTGGCTCTGTGCGGCTCTTTCGCGCTCGCGGTGCTGCGGCCGGGACTGGCGGCCGGGGATTCCTTCTACCTGCCGCATTTTCGCGCCTGGGAGCTCCTGGTCGGCGCCCTGCTCGCATTGGTCGATCTGCCGGCACCTGCGAAGCGCGGCATGCGTGAAAGCCTGGCCGCGGCCGGTATCGCCCTCATAGCGGTGCCGGTGCTGACCTACAGCGAGCGCACGCCGTTTCCGGGCACGACGGCATTGTGGCCCTGTCTGGGTGCTGCCCTGATCATCCATGCGCGCGTACTGCCGGGAGGGCGCCTGGGATGGCTGCTGCACGACAGGCGTCTGGAAACGATCGGCAAGATCTCCTACTCGTTGTATCTGTGGCACTGGCCCATCATCGTGTTCTATCGCTATCGCACCCTGCAGGAGTTGCGCCCAGTCGATCAGATCGCGATAGTCGCTGCCACCGCAGTGCTCGCCTGGCTGTCCTGGCGCTATATCGAGCAGCCCGCAAGGCAACTACGACCGGCGCAGACCCGGCTATTCGCCATGACGGCCGCCGCCTGTCTGTCGTTCTCGGCCATCGGCATGGCCCTGCACCTGGGTAGCGGCTTCCCCGCCCGCTTCGGTGTCGCAACCGCGGTCATCGAAGCACACAACTACAACGACGGCACCTGCTTTCTGGGCAAAGGTCAGCCGGCCAGTTCGTGGGAGCCGGAGCGTTGTACCTTCACCAGTGCCGCCAAGCCCAGCCAGATGTCCGGTACGCCCAAGGTACTCCTGTGGGGAGATTCCCACGCCGCGCATTTCGCACCGGGGCTGCTGCGCTTGCGGCAGCAGCAAGGCTTCGGCCTGACCCAGGCGTCTTACGCCAGCTGCCCTCCGTTGATTGGCTACGACGAGCCCGACAACCCGCAATGCCGCCTGTTCAACGAAACCATTCTGCGCTACGCCTTGGATCAGCGCCCCGACCGCGTCCTGCTGTCGGCCCGGTGGAATTCGTTCAAGGACCCTTCCCGCCTACTGCCGCCGTTGCGAAGCACCATTGATCGCCTGCGAGCGCGAGGAATCGCGGTGATCCTGGTCGGCGAGTCACCCTCGTTTGCGGCGCGAGTGCCCGATCTGGTGACGCTGCGCCAGCACGACGACCAGGGCGCAACGCGATTCCGCAGCAGCGATCCGTTCACCATGGACGTCGCGCTGGCAAGCCTGTCGCAGGATCTGGACATTCCCTTCTACTCGCCCCGGTCGACGACCTGCGACGCCCAGAACATCTGCGTGGTTCGTGAAGCAGGACAGCTGCTCTACTGGGACGAAAGCCATTTCACCGATACGGGCAGCGACTACTACTCCGGCATGCTGTTACGCGCCGTGCCGCTGACATAAATCGCCCATGCCGGCTGCCGTCGGCAGTGGCGCCTACTGCGATGGTGGTCCACTGCAGTACACCCGCCCGCTGCCGACGACCTGGCTTACCGGCCCTGCAGCTGCGCCACGATGCCCGGGTTCTCCAGCGTGGAGATGTCCTGCGTGATCTCCTCGCCCTTGGCGATGGAGCGCAGCAGGCGACGCATGATCTTGCCGCTGCGGGTCTTGGGCAGGTTGTCGGCGAAGCGTACGTCGTCGGGCTTGGCGATGGCGCCGATCTGCTTGCCGACGTGCTCGCGCAGTTCCTTGGCCAGGCTGGCGGCCTCCTCGCCTTCGGGGCGCGGGCCCTTGCAGACGACGAAGGCGAACACGGCCTCGCCCTTGACCTCGTGCGGGCGGCCGACCACGGCGGCCTCGGCCACGCGCGGATGGCTCACGAGCGCCGACTCGACCTCCATGGTGCCCAGGCGATGGCCCGAGACGTTCAGCACGTCGTCGACACGGCCGAGGATCCAGTGATAGCCGTCGGCGTCGCGATGCACCGAGTCGCCGGCCACGTAGAGCATGCGCCGCGTGCCGTGCTCATCGGTCCACTGGCGGTCGGCGAACTGGCCGAAATAGGTCTTCACGTAGCGATCGTTGTCGCCCCAGACCGTGCGCAGCATCGACGGCCAGGGATGCGTGATGACCAGATAGCCGCTGGCCTCCTGGGACGGAATCGACACGCCGGCCTCGTCGACCACGTCGACGAAGATGCCCGGCAGCGCCTGCGTGCACGAACCCGGCTTGGCCGGCATGGCGCCCGGCAGCGGCGAGATCATCGCGGCGCCGGTTTCGGTCTGCCACCAGGTGTCGATGATCGGCAGCTTCTCCTTGCCGATGACGCGGTGGTACCAGATCCAGGCCTCGGGGTTGATCGGCTCGCCGACGCTGCCGAGCAGGCGCAGCCTGGACAGGTCGTACTTCGCGGGCCATTCCTCGCCGAGCTTCATGAGCGCGCGGATCGCCGTCGGCGCGGTGTAGAAAATGGTCACGCCGTGGTCCTGGCAGATCTTCCAGAAGCGGCCGGCGTCGGGCACGGTGGGCGCGCCCTCGTAGATCATCATCGTCACGCCGTTGGACAGCGGGCCGTAGGCGACGTAGCTGTGGCCGGTGATCCAGCCGACGTCGGCGGTGCACCAGAACACGTCGCTGTCCTGGTAGTCGAACACCCACAGGCTGGTGACGGTGGCGTTGAGCAGGTAGCCACCGGTGGCGTGCTGCACGCCCTTGGGCTTGCCCGTCGAGCCCGAGGTGTAGAGCAGGAACAGGGGATGCTCGGCCTCGACCCATTCGGGCTCGCACTGCGCGGACTGCGTGGCCAGCAGCTCGTGCCACCACAGGTCGCGTCCCTGCTTCCAGCCCACGGCCTGCGCCGTGCGCTTGAACACGATGACCTTGCCCACCGCTTCGCAGCCGCTGGACAGCGCCTCGTCGACAGCCTTCTTGAGCTCGACGATGTTGCCCGCGCGCCAGCCACCGTCGGCCGTGATCACCAGCCTGGCGCCGGCATCGATCACGCGATCACGCAGCGACGACGACGAGAAGCCGCCGAACACCACCGAATGGATCGCGCCGATGCGTGCGCAGGCCTGCATCGCGATCACCGCCTCGGGCGAATGCGGCATGTAGATCACCACGCGATCGCCCTTGGCGATGCCCAGCGACTTGAGGCCATTGGCGAGCCTGCAGACTTCGGCATGCAGCTCGCGATACGTCCAGATGCGCACGTCGCCGCCCTCGCCTTCGAAGCGGATGGCGGGCTTGTCGCCGCGCGTGCCCAGGTGCCGGTCGAGGCAGTTCACCGAGGCGTTGGTACGGCCGTCGACGAACCAGCGATAGTTGGGCGCCGCGCTGTCGTCGAGCGCCTGCGTGAACGGCGTCTGCCAGGCCAGATGCTTGCGCGCCAGCTCAGCCCAGAAGCCCACCGGATCGGCAGCGGCCTCGGCGCGCATGGCATCGAGCCGGGCCGCGTCGATACGCGTCTTCGCGACGAAATCGGCATGCGGCGGAAACGCGCGCTGCTCGTGTAATACCGACTTCATTGCGCCCTGAGGGGCTTGCATCTGGCTCATCGTGATCGTCTCCTTTTCCTGGCCCATCACCGGGGCCGCACGTGATTCGAAGTTTCTCGACTCGAAAAACGCGACACCGGCGCGAGCATCGAGGCTCGTCGCCGGTGGGCGTGGCGCATCACCCTGTCGGGCGCACGCCGCTTATGTCACTGCCATGCTAGTGGTTCGACGCCGCCGCTGCACCATATCCGGTTTCGGAGCGCACCAGCTGCTCACCGTAGCGCATCGCCTCGATGCGCGCCTGTTCGCTGCGGTCGGTGATCGATCCCAGCCAGCAGCCGATGAATGCCACCGTCATCGAGAAGATAGCCGGCGCGTCGTACGGGAAGATCGGCTCGACGTGCCCCAGCACCTTGACCCACACCGCCGGCCCCAGCACGGTCAGCAGCACGGCCGTGAACAGGCCCAGGCTGCCGCCGATCACCGCGCCGCGCGTGGTCAGCCCGCGCCACAGCATCGACAGCAGGATGATCGGGAAGTTGGCGCTGGCCGCGACCGCGAAGGCCAGGCCCACCATGAAGGCGACGTTCTGCTTCTCGAAGGCGATGCCCAGGCCGATGGCGAGGATGCCCAGCGCGATGGTGGCATAGCGCGACACGCGCAGTTCGTCGACGTCGTTGGCCGTGCCGCGCTTGAACACGTTGGCGTAGAGATCGTGCGACACCGCCGCCGCACCCGACAGCGTCAGGCCGGCCACCACCGCGAGGATGGTCGCGAAGGCCACCGCCGAGATGAAACCCAGGAACAGGTCGCCGCCGACCGCGTGTGCCAGATGCACGGCCGCCATGTTGCTGCCGCCGCGCAGGCCGGCGCCATCGAGGTACAGCGCGTTGGTGCCCACGAGCACGATGGCACCGAAGCCGATGATGAAGGTCAGCAGGTAGAAGTAGCCGACCAGGCCCGTGGCATAGAGCACGCTCTTGCGCGCTTCCACCGCATCTTTCACCGTGAAGAAGCGCATCAGGATGTGCGGCAGCCCGGCCGTGCCGAACATCAGTGCGATGCCCAGCGACACTGCCGATACCGGATCCTTGACGAACTTGCCGGGCGCCATGATGGCCTCGCCGTCCGTGTGCGCCGCGATCGCGCTGCGAAACAGCTCGTCGACCGAAAAGCCCACGCTGCGCATGACCATGAAGGCCATGA
Source organism: Hydrocarboniphaga sp. (assembly GCA_023254435.1). GTDB lineage: Bacteria > Pseudomonadota > Gammaproteobacteria > Nevskiales > Nevskiaceae > Hydrocarboniphaga. The sequence continues at coordinate 2,058 of JALRLM010000460.1, read as the reverse complement.
AACTCGCGCCGCCCAGCAGCAGCACGGCCTTGATGATCTGCACCCATGTCGTCGCCAGCATGCCGCCGAAGGTGACGTAGACGATCATCAGCACACCGACGATCATCACCGCGATGTTGTAGTCCAGACCGAACAGCAGCTTGATGAGCTGGCCCGCGCCCACCATCTGCGCGATCAGGTAGAACGACACCGTCACCAGCGTACCGGCGGCCGACAACGTGCGAATGGGCTTCTGCCCCAGGCGATAGCTGGCGACGTCGGCAAACGTGAACTTGCCCAGATTGCGCAGGCGCTCGGCGATCATGAACATGATCACCGGCCAGCCGACCAGAAAGCCGATGGCGTAGATCAGGCCGTCGAAGCCCGATCCGAACACCAGCGCCGAAATGCCCAGGAACGACGCGGCCGACATGTAGTCGCCGGCGATCGCCAGACCGTTCTGAAAACCCGTGATGCCACCGCCCGCGGTGTAGAAATCGGCGCGCGAATGCGTGCGCCGCGCCGCCCACCAGGTGATGCACAGCGTGGCGGCGACGAAGATGAAGAACATCACGATCGCGGTGAGGTTGAGCGGCTGCTTTTCGGCCTGGCCTTCGAGCGCGGCGGAGAAGGCCGGCGTGGCGGCCAGCGCGCCGAGCAGGCCGAAGCCGCGCAGGGTCTTGAGGGGTGTGCTCATGCCTGTGCGCTCCGGCGTGCTTCGGCCGACAGCCGGTCGAACTGGCTGTTGGCGTAGCGCACGTAGATGGCGGTCAAGGCGATGGACGCCAGGATCACGCCCAGGCCCACCGGGATGCCCAGCGTGATGACTTCGCCGGTCTTGATCGCCAGCAGTTGCGGCGCGAAGGCGATGGCGAGGACGAAACCGTAGTAGATCGCGCACATCGCCACGGTCAGGATCAGGGCCAGCCGGTTGCGGCGGGCGCGCAGTTCGGTGAAGGCGGCGCTCTGGTAGATGCGCAGTACGTCGGGTGGCAGCTGGGCCGCCTCCTGGGCGGACAGCGGCTGAGCGGATGACGGCATGCTGCTCATATCTCTCCTCGTCGTCTTTTTGTTGTGTACGGCTATGACCGGAGCATAGAAGCGGGGTCGGTGCCGAACCATGCGACGTTGGTCTTAGGGAAGCCCTGAGCAAGCGTTGCGCAGGCGGCCGAGGCGGCATGCGGCGCGGACGTGGGCTAATCTCGCGCCGTCGGCGTCGCGTCAGGGAGAACGCATTGCTACCGAGCTGGCTGTTGTTCCTGGTCTCCACGACCTACGTCGTGGCGCTGTTCGCCGTCGCCTTCTATGGCGACCGCCGCGCGCGCCGCGCCGATGCCCCGCTCAACAAGCGCTGGATCTACGCGCTGGCGCTGGGCGTCTACTGCACCTCGTGGACGTTCTTCGGCGCCGTCGGTCGCGCCGCCGCCAGCGGCTGGGACTTCGTGCCGATCTACCTCGGACCGGCGCTGGCCTTCACGCTGGGCTATCCGGTGCTGCGCCGCGTGGTGCAGATCAGCAAGCGCCATAACATCACCTCGATCGCCGACTTCATCGGCGCGCGCTACGGCCGCCACCAGAAACTGGCGATGGCGGTGACGCTGATCGCGGTGTTCGGCGTGCTGCCCTACATCGCGCTGCAGATCAAGGCCGTGGCCTTCAGCTTCGAGGTGCTGGTCGACCCCACGCGCGACCAGCGCGCCGAGGACAGCGCCTTCGTCATCTCGTGCCTGCTCGCGGTGTTCGCGATCCTGTTCGGCACGCGCCACGTGCTGTCGACCGAGCGCCATCACGGCATGATGCTGGCCATCGCCTTCGAGTCGATCTGCAAGCTGCTGGCCTTTCTCGCAGTGGGACTGTTCGCCACCTACGGCATCTTCGGCGGGCTTGGCGACGCCTATTCGCATGCGCTGTCGATGCCGCAGGTGGTCAATCCGCCACTGCGCAGCGACTGGCCGCGCTGTCCGAGCGCATTGCCCGAACCAGTGCCCTGCTGCGCACGCGGGTGGACATCGCCACCGAAACGCAAAACCAGCAGCTGTTGGAAAAGCTCACCCGTGGGCAAGACATGCAACTGCGCCT
>JALRLM010000447.1 GCA_023254435.1 Hydrocarboniphaga sp. | reverse complement strand
ACTGCTCGGCCACGAAGAAGGGCTGCGACAGGAAGCGCTGGATCTTGCGGGCGCGCGAGACGACCAGCTTGTCCTCTTCCGACAGCTCGTCCATGCCCAGGATGGCGATGATGTCCTTCAGGCCCTTGTCCTGCTGCAGCGCTACAAGGAACTCAAGGACATCATCGCGATCCTCGGCATGGACGAGCTCAGCGAAGACGACAAGAAGATCGTGTCGCGCGCCCGCAAGATCCAGCGCTTCCTGTCGCAGCCCTTCCACGTCGCCGAAATCTTCACCGGATCGCCCGGCAAGTACGTGTCGCTGAAGGAAACCATCCGCGGCTTCCGCGGCATCGTCGACGGCGCCTACGATCACCTGCCCGAGCAGGCGTTCTACATGGTCGGCACCATCGACGAAGCGGTCGAGAAGGGCGCCAAGCTCGCTGCCTAAGGCAGTCGGGGACTAAACCATGGCACAACTGCAAGTCGACATCGTCAGCGCCGAAGGCCACCTCCACAAGGGCGAGGCCGCGATGGTCTTCGCTCCGGCGGAGATGGGTGAAGTCGGCATCGCGCCGCGTCACTCGCCGCTGCTGACGCGCCTCAAGCCCGGCACCGTGCGTGTGCGCACGACGTCGGGCCAGGAGCTTTCGTTCTTCGTCACCGGCGGCATTCTCGAAGTGCAGCCGCACCTCGTGACCGTGCTGGCCGACAGCGCCCTGCACAGCAAGGACGCCGACGAAGCGGCCGCGCTGAAGGCCAAGCAGGATGCCGAAGAGAAGCTCGCCGGCGCCAAGACCAGCACCGATCTGGCCAAGGCTCAGCAGGAACTCGTCGAAGCCGCCGCGCGTCTCGAGTTTGCCCGCAAGCTGCACAACATCGCTGGCCACTGAAGCTTTCGGGCTCGGTTGCAGCGCTGTACGAAAAAGCCCCGGTCCTCCGGGGCTTTTTCGTTGCGGGCGGCTAGGCAGGCGATCGGCGTTCCGCGCTCAGTCCTCGAGCGCCTCGTGCATCAGCAGCATCCAGGCGCTGCGCGTGCCCGAGACCAGCAGCAGGATCATGGACGTGAACACCAGCGACCAGAACGCGGTGTCGTCAATGCGCCCGATCGCGGCGGCCAGACCGGCGATCACGAGCAGCAGGTTGCCGACGGTCGACAGCAGGAACAGGCGCACCACCTCGGCTCTTGGCCTGGCCTCCGGACCTGCGAGCACGGCCACCACGCGCTGCAGGCCGCGGCCGAAACCGATGCCGCCCACGAGCGCGATCGAGGCGCCGATCTGCAGCTCGGAGTAGGGCACGAGCATGAGCAGCGATACCAGCATTACGTTGAGGAAGTCGAGAAAGGTCTGGCGCGCGAGCCGGCGCAGCGTGCGGTCGCCGGGCTCGCCCGCGATGCCCAGCGCCTGCGGCTTGAACGTGAGCGCCACGAAGACCAGGCCCACGAGCCCGCCGCTGATCTGCGCGGTGGTCGAAAAGAACTCGCCCCATTGTCCGATCAGGCTGGCGAAGTTCTGCATGCGGGGTTCTCGATGGAAGGCGGCGTCGAAAGGGATTCTAGGCCGCCTGCAAGGCGCTCAGCGTGCCTCGCTTGCAAACTTGTGCTGCAGGCTTTCGAGCCAGCGCGCGACCACTTCGAGCTCCTGCTCGCTGAAGCCGTCGGCGAGCCGTGCATTGATGTCGGCTAAGCCACGCCTGGCGACGGCGAGTGCTTCGCGACCCGAGTCCGTCAGGTGCAGGCGCATCGCGCGGCCGTCGATGGTGTCGCGACGCCGTTCGACATAGCCGGCCTTGCTCATGCGATCGGCGAGCCCGGTCATGGCCGAAGGCGCCAGATCGAGCGCGGCGGCGATTTCGCCGATCAGCACCCCGTCGTGCTGGGCCAGGTAGAACAGCGCGCCGCCTTGTGCCGCCGAGGCGCCGCCTTCGGCGCCGAGTCGCGCTTCGATCCAGCGATTGAGCCGCCGCTGCCCGATGTTGAGCAGGTAGACGAGGCGGCGGTCGCGCGGTTCGGCCATCGAGAGGAGTTCAGCGGCAGGAAGCGAGCCGCATCATAGACGCAGCGGCGCGCCCGTCGTCGCCCGGCCTCAGGCGTGCGCGAGCAGCCAGTCGCTGACCTGCGGCCATAGTTGTGGACGCATCGCACGGCGGAAGAAGCCCATGTGGCCGATGGCGGCCACGCCGACCGAACGGGGCGTGATGGCGCGCCGCTCGATCTCGCAATTCTCGAAGTGGCGGACCAGCGCGTCGATCGCGGCGGGATTGGCCCAGGGGTCGTCGCTCATGCCCAGGACCATCAGCGGCAGACGCTTGTCGGCGAAGCGCTGGCGTGCCTGCAGCGTGGCATCGGTGAAGAAGTAATCGGGCTGCCGGCACCAGTGCTCCCACTCGCGCAGTACGCCGGCCGGCAGATCCTCGCCCAGCCCCGCACGGCCCGGCATGTAGCCCAGCGCGCGCGTGAGCGCGGGCGCGATCCGGTGCAGCAGCAGGCGCGCTCGCGCACGTTCGACGAAGCCCGTGATGCGCCGCGTGTAGCCGGCGTGGCTGGCCACCATCACCGCCGCACGCAAATGCCGCGTGGCGTCGCTGATGCCCAGCGCGTGTCCGCCCACGCTGTGGCCCACGGCCAGCAGCGGCAGCTCCGGAAACTGCGCGCGGGCCCAGTCGGTGGCGGCGGCGACGTCGAGCTCCATCCAGTCGCGCATGCGCGCCGCAAAGCCGCGCAGCGAGCGCGGCCGCGAGCGTCCGATGCCGCGATAGTCGTAGGTCAGCACGGCAAAGCCCTGTTCGGCCAGAAAGCCGGCGAAGGGCAGGTACAGGCGTTCGGGCACGGCCGTGGCGGGATGCACGAGCACGACGGCACGTGGCACGCCGGACGGACGATGCAGCGTGCCGCCTAGCTTGAAACCATCGGCGGCGGATAGTTCGATCGCTTCGGAGGACATCGACGGCTCCCGCAGGTGGACTGGAATCAATATATTTCGCGTGCGAAATAAAATGCAAGATCCGTCCATCGCCGAGCGGCTGCCCATGGCGCGCCGCCCATGCCTAAACTGGCGGCCGTTTCGAAACCTGATCGTCCCTCATGAGCTTCCACGCCATCGTCCTTGCCGCCGGCCGCGGCACCCGCATGAACAGCGCCCTGCCCAAGGTGCTGCACACGGTCGGCGGGCGGCCCATGCTCGACCACGTGCTGGGGCTGGCGCAGAGCAGCGGCGCGCAGTGCCACGTGGTGCTCGGCCACGGCGCCGAGGTGGTGCAGCGCTGGCTCAGGCAGCGCGAGGGCGCGATGCCGCAGACCGTGGTGCAGGCCGAGCAACTGGGCACCGCGCACGCCGTGCAGCAGGCGCTGCCGGGCATTCCCGACGAGGCGCCCGTGCTCGTGCTCTATGGCGATGTGCCGCTGATTCCAGCGCAGACGCTGGCTGCGTTGGTGGAATCGGCGCGCGATGGGCTCACGCTGGTGACGGTCAAGCTGCCCAACCCCACCGGCTACGGGCGCATCCTGCGCAGCTTCGGCCGCGTGTTCGGCATCGTGGAGGAAAACGATGCCAGCACCCAGCAAAAAGCCATCAACGAGATCAACACAGGCCTGCTGGCGGCACCGGCTGGCAGCCTCAAACGCTGGATCGCCCAGGTGCGCAACGACAACGCCAAGGGCGAGTTCTACCTGACCGACATCGTGGCGCTGGCGGTGGCCGAGGGCATCGAGGTCAAGACCGTCGAAGCCAGCGACGCCGAGGCCGTGGAAGGCGTCAACGATCGCCTGCAGCTGGCCCGTGCCGAGCGCCTGTTCCAGCGCCGCCAGGCCGAGGCGCTGATGCGCAGCGGCGTGCAGCTGGCCGACCCCACGCGCTTCGACCTGCGCGGCGAACTCAACGTGGGCCAGGACGTGTTCATCGACGTCGGCGTGGTGATCGAAGGCGTGGTCACGCTGGGCGATCGCGTGCGCATCGGCCCGTACAGCGTGTTGCGCAACGTCAGCCTGGGTGCGGGCAGCGAAGTGCTGTCGCACAGCGTGCTCGAGGGCCTGATCGCGGGCACCGCCTGCCGCATCGGGCCGTTCTCGCGCGTGCGGCCCGAGAGCGTGTTCGACGACCAGGTGCACATCGGCAATTTCGTCGAAGTGAAGAAAGGTCGCCTGGGTCGTGCCACCAAGGCCGGGCATCTGGCCTACGTCGGCGATGCCAAGGTGGGCGCCGACGTCAACATCAGCGCCGGCGTCATCACCTGCAACTACGACGGCGCCAACAAGCATGAAACCGTGATCGGCGACGGTGCCTTCATCGGCAGCGACAGCCAGCTGGTGGCGCCCGTGAGCATCGGCGACGGTGCCTTCATCGCCGCCGGCTCCACCATCACGCAGACCGCGCCGGCCGATCAACTCAGCATCTGCCGCGCGCGCGGACAAAAGACCGTGCCGGGCTGGAAGCGTCCGACCAAGAAATAGCGCAGCGCCTCGCCGCAAAAGGATTCCGCCGATGAAGCTTTACACCGCCAAGCTGGCACCCAATCCGCGTCGCGTGCAGATGTTCGTGGCCGAGAAAGGTATCGCCGACATCGAGGTGGTGCTGCTGAATCTGGGCACCGGCGAGCATCGCGATTCGCCCGTCGCCGGCATGGCGCCGCGGCCCGCGCTGCCCGTGCTCGAACTCGACGATGGCCGCCGCCTGTCTGAAAGCCGCGCCATCTGCAGCTACCTGGAAGCCTGCTTCCCCGAGCCCAATCTCATGGGCCTCGATGCCGAGGAGCGCGCCTTCATCGAGATGGCCGATCGCCAGGCCGAATGGTCCCTGCTGGCCCCCTGCATGAACGGCGTGCGCCACTCGCATCCGGGATTCGCCAGCGTGGAACAGCCGCAGTTCGGCGACTACGGCCGCGTGCAAAGCGAGCGCCTGCGCGAGGCGGCGGCCTGGTTCGACGCGCGCCTTGCCGCTCAGCCCTACGTCGCCGGCGCGCGCTACACCGTCGCCGACATCACGCTGTTCTGCGCGCTGGAGTTCGCTCGCCTGCTCAAGTTCTCGGCCGGCGGCGAGGGCCTGGTGCATCTGCAAGCCTGGCGCGACCGCATCGCCGAGCGCCCCGCCGCCCGTCCCTGAGTCGCCCCGGCGCGTGCCCACCGGCCCGGGCGGGTAAACTGTCGGGCCAGTTCACCCCGGAAATCCCATGTGCGGAATCGTCGGCGCCGTCGCTGCCCGTGACGTCACTCCCATCCTGATCGAAGGTCTGCGCCGCCTGGAATATCGCGGTTACGACTCGGCCGGCGTCGCACTGCTGACGGCCGACGACAGGCTCGACCGTCGTCGCGCCCAGGGCAAGGTCCAGCATCTGGCCGACGGCATCGCGCAGCATCCCATCGCCGGCCTGCGGGGCATCGCGCACACGCGCTGGGCCACGCACGGCGTGCCCAGCGAACGCAACGCGCATCCGCACTTCTCCGAAGGCCAGGTCGCGCTCGTCCACAACGGCATCATCGAGAACCACGACGAGCTGCGCACCGAACTGCGCAACAAGGGCTACGACTTCACGAGCGAGACCGACACCGAAGTCGTGGTGCATCTGCTCAACGAATGCCTCAAGCAGAGCGGCACGCTGCTCGCGGCCATGCAGGTCGCGGTCAAGCGCCTGCACGGCGCCTACGCCATCGTCGCGGTTTCCGCGCGCGATCCCGACTGCGTGGTCGCCGCGCGCATGGGCTGCCCCGTCGTCGTCGGCCACGGCGATAACGAAAACTACGTCGCCTCCGACGTGCAGGCGCTGCTGCCGGTGACGCGCCGCTTCCAGTTCCTCGAAGAAGGCGACGTCGCCGAAGTGCGCCAGTCCGGTATCCGCATCCTCGATGCCAGCGGTGCGCCGGCCGAGCGCGCGCTGCGCGAATCGACGCTGTCGGCCGACAGCGTCGAACGCGGCGAATACGCGCACTACATGCTCAAGGAAATCTACGAGCAGCCGCGCGCCATCGCCGACACGCTGGCCGAACGCATCACCGGCAAGTCCGTGCTCGAAGCAGCGATGGGCCCGAAGGCGCAAGCCATCCTGCCGCGCGTGCGCAACGTACACATCGTCGCCTGCGGCACCAGCTATCACGCCGGCCTGATCGCGCGTTACTACGTCGAGCAGGGCGCCAAGCTGCCGTGCACGGTCGAAGTGGCCAGCGAGTATCGCTATCGCGATCCCGTGGTGCCGCCCGACACCTTGTTCGTCGCCATCTCGCAGTCCGGCGAAACCGCCGATACGCTCGCCGCGCTGCGCGAAGCGCGCAAGCTCGGCTACCTGGCCACCTGCGCGATCTGCAACGTGCCCGAATCTTCGCTGGTGCGCGAAGCCGATCTCACCTTGATGACGCGCGCCGGCCCCGAAATCGGCGTCGCCTCGACCAAGGCCTTCACCACGCAGCTCGCCGCGCTATCGCTGCTCGGTATCGTCCTGGCGCGCCACAACGGCATGGACGCGCTGACCGAAGCGGCCTTCGTCAAACAGATCGCGCACGTGCCCGAAATCGTCGAGCACACGCTCAAGCTTGAGCCGCAGATCAAGGAGTGGGCCAAGCACTTCGCCGACAAGCGCCACGCTTTATTCCTGGGACGCGGCCCGACCTACCCGGTCGCGCTCGAAGGCGCGCTCAAGCTCAAGGAGATTTCGTACATCCACGCCGAAGCCTATCCGGCCGGCGAACTCAAGCACGGCCCGCTCGCGCTCGTCGACGCCGACATGCCCGTGATCGCGGTCGCGCCCAACAACGCCCTGCTCGAAAAGCTCAAGAGCAACCTGCAGGAAGTGCGCGCGCGTGGCGGCCAGCTGTTCGTCTTCGCCGACCCCAACACCGGCTTCAAGCCCGAAGACGGCGTCGAAGTGATGCTGATGCCCGAACACATCGAAGCCATCCAGTCGCCACTCGTTTACACCGTGCCGCTGCAACTGCTGGCGTATCACGTGGCCGTGCTGCGCGGCACCGATGTCGACCAGCCTCGCAACCTCGCGAAGAGCGTGACGGTGGAGTGATGCGGGTGCATCGCTGGATGCTTGCTGATCGCTGCGAATGAATTCGTAACGGAGAAGAAACTCAGCGCCGATAGCGCTCGCTGAGCAACAGTGGGTAGCAGGCGATTCTGGGGCGCGGTAGTCGCTGCAGCAGTGGCTCCTGCGATGATCATCCCGCAGCACGACTCGCTTCGCGCCGACGAGAGGCAGCAGCCAAAGTCCCGTCCCGCGCGTTGTCTACAAAATTAATTGCCTACCGTCCACCTGGGGATCGAGCGAGGCTACTGAACCGCGGCCAACCTCTTGGCGATCCCCTCGAAGGCCAGAGTTCACAAATACACTTGTGAGGAATAGCGCTCAAAACGCCCCCTTGCGATTGTCGATCTTCAACGCGCCGCAACACGGCATGACGGCCAAGGACGAGCGCCACCACTGAAATCCACGAGTTTTGCGCGCCTGAGGGCTCTGCTGGCATAGCCCTCCGTTTTCTATGGGCGATGTTCACCGTGCACGACGTACACGGCCCCGGCACACGAGCCGAGTTGCGGCCAGTGGAATACCGATCAGGTATCTCAATGTTGTTCCATCAGTATTAGACGGTATGGCTTGCCGTGGATACCGTTCGCTCCGCATCAGGAGCGATGCGGCGTTCGTCATCACGCGGTCCGCTCCTCATAGAACCAGAGCCCCCTGCGGGGCCGCCGCCAACGCGGCAGAACGATAACAAGTGCGGAGGAGAGCCAGCGTGAACAATGCAAAACGGAACGCTTCAAGAGTGGTGGCAGCGGCGCTGCTGTGTGCGGCCTTGCGGCCAGACCTGGCTGAGGCCTTCGGCATCGATACCGGCGTGCCGGCGCTGAAAGTCCGTTGGGACAACACGCTCAAGTACACCGCAGCCTTTCGCATCGAAGACCCGAGCCAGAGCGTCGCAGCATCGACGGCCAATCCCAACGTGGACTTTGGTGACCTGAATTTCGATGGCGGCATGATCAACAATCGCGTTGATCTGCTGAGCGAACTCGAACTCTCGTACCAACGCGCCTTCGGTGTGCGTGTCTCCGGTGCCGGCTGGTACGACACGGTCTATCGGCAGGACGACTTCGATTTTCCGACCACGGCGCCGTACTCGTCGCTGCCCAATCGCCAGCAGGCGCTCACGGGCGGCGCGAACAACGAGCTCGCCTCGTCGGCGCGCAATGTCATGGGCCGCAAGGCCGAGTTCTTCGATGCATTCGTCTATGGCAACCTCGACTTCGCCGATGGCATGAAGCTCAGTGGGCGCGCGGGCCGCTTCACGCTGGTCTACGGTGAGACGCTGTTTCTCGGTGCCAATGGCATCGCGGCTGCGCAAGGGCCCATCGACCTCATCAAGCTCTATTCGATCCCGAATTCGCAGTTCAAGGAGATCGCGCTGCCCGTTGGCCAGGTGTCGACCAACCTGCAGATCAATTCGGATTTATCGATCGGCGCCTACTATCAGTTCGACTGGCGTGGGCTGCGTCTGCCAGCTTCGGGCAGCTACTTCAGCCCGGCGGACTTCGTCGGTGCCGGTGCCGATCTGTTGCTGACGCCCACGGGAGGCGCGGCCAACCGCATCGCCGATCAGAGCGGCCGTGACCACGGCCAGTTCGGCGGGCGCATCAAGTTCCGCATTCCGGGTAGCGACGTCGATTACGGCCTCTACGCGGCCCGGTACGACGAGAAGTCTCCAATCCCGGTGTTCAACGCCACTGATGCGGACGGACTCTACGGTGGCGGTACCTACTACTTGGCGTATGCACGCGACATCACCGTCTACGGTGCGAGCTTCTCGACCGTGGTCGGTGAGACCAATGTGGCCGGTGAAGTCTCCACGCGCCGCCATACGCCGCTGCATCCGCTGGGCGATCTGGTCGTCAACTTCGACCCGACGCTCGACAACGATCGCAACACGCCCTACGCGCTCGGCAACACGCTGCATGTGAACCTCTCGGCCATCAGCGTCTATCCGGGTTCGTTCGCCTGGGACGGTGCCAGCGTGGTCGGTGAGTTCGCATTCAACCGCCTGCTCAGCGTCGACCGCAACCCGAGCAATCCGGCCTTCCCTGACGGTGTGCTCAATAGCACGCACACGCGCAATGCGAGCTTCGTGCGGATGGTGTTCCAGCCCGAATACTTCCAAGTGCTGCCGAACGTGGACCTGCAGATTCCGATCGGCATCGGCTACGGCATCGACGGCCGCTCGGCGGTCATCCAGCTCTCGCCCGAACACGGTGGCGACATCAGCGTGGGCGTGAACGTCGACTACAAGAAGGTCTGGCGCGCCAGCCTTCAGGTGACCCACTACTACGGTCCCAAAGGCCCTGCGCCTTCGCTGCAGGCTGATGAAACCACGTTTGCCAGTTACGACCAGTACTACGCCGATCGCGACTTCGCGAGCCTGTCGATCAAGCGCAGTTTCTAAGAGGAGATCAGAACATGAAACTCGAACACATAGCAGTGGCGGCTTTGGCGGCATCGGCCCTGCTGCCAACGACCAGTGCGAGCGCGGCCGTCAGCGCGCAGGAAGCCGAAACGCTCAAGGGCGCGCTGACGCCGCTGGGCGGCGAAAAAGCAGGCAACAAGGACGGCTCGATTCCCGAATGGAAAGGTGGCCAAACCACGGCATTGCCGGGTGGCAAGATGGGCGACATTCCCACCACGATCTTTGCCGATGAAAAGCCGCTGCTGAAGATCGATGCCAAGACCATGGCGGCGCACGCCGACAAGCTCAGCGATGGCACTCAGGCGCTGCTGAAAAAATACCCGGACAGCTTCCACGTCGATGTCTACCCCACGCATCGCACGGCCGCTGCTCCGCAGTACGTCTACGACAACACCTACAAGAACGCCACGCGCTGCACCACCGTCGTCAACGGCAACTCGGTGCAGAACTGCTACGGTGGCATTCCGTTTCCGATTCCCAAGAACGGTTCCGAAGTCATCTGGAACTACCAGCTGCGCCTGGAGGCCGAATCCACCGAGCTCGGGTTCAAGAATCTGGTGGGCACCGCCGATGGCCAACGCACGCTGGCCACGCGCAATGACGAGTCGTTCCAGTATCCGTATTACTACAAGGATGGCTCGCCGGAGTCGTGGTCGGGCGAATACTTCATCCAGCGCTTCAGCACCACGGCGCCGCCGTTCAAGGCCGGTGAATCGCTGGTGATCCGTGACAGCATCAACCCCAAGAGCTATCGCCAGGCCTGGCAGTATCTGGTCGGCCAGCGTCGTGTGCGCCGTGCTCCGACGGTGGCCTACGACACGCCGGACTTCGTCGCCTCGGGCGCGAACTATTTCGACGAGGTGCAGGGCTTTCTCGGTGCAGTCGATCGCTACGACTGGAAGTTGATCGGCAAGAAGGAGCTCTACGTCCCGTACAACAGCAACGCCCTCGTCACCGCAAAGGTCGACGAGGCTTACTCCAAGTTCCATCTGAATCCGGACAAGCTGCGCTGGGAGCTGCATCGCGTCTGGGAAGTGGAAGCCACGGTTGCGTCGGGCAAGCGCCACGCGGTGCCCACGCGCCGCTTCTACTTTGACGAGGACAGCTGGGTGCTGTTGCTCATGGACGGCTACGACGCCGAGGGCAAGCTCTGGCGCACCACGCAGATGACGCCTTTCGTAATGCCCTCGTTGCCTGGCGTGCTCGTCAAGCCGGCGACCATCTATAACCTGCAGGCCAATACCTATAGCTCCGTGCAGGCGCTCAACGAAGAGTATTACCGCATCGTGCCGCGCAAGCCGGAGACTTACTTCACCGGCGATGCGGTCGCCGACGAAGCGGCGCGCTGAGGCGGCAGCGATGAAGCGCCCTCTCATGCTGGGACGAGCGGCTCTACTGGCGCTGGCGACATGGCCCGTCGGTTTCGCGATTGCAGCGCCGACGACCGATCCCTTGAGTCGTCCAGCCGAGATGGCGCGACACCCCGAAACCGGCGTGCTGCTCGCGGTGACGCGCGCCGGTGATCGGCTGGTGGCCGTAGGCGAGCGCGGCATCGTGCTGTTGTCCGACGACAATGGAGCGAGCTGGCGCCAGGCGAAGGTTCCGACCAGTGTCACGCTGACCGCTCTGTCGTTTCCGACGCCGAAAGCCGGCTGGGCCGTCGGTCATGCCGGCCTGATTCTGCGTAGCGATGACGGCGGCGAAAGCTGGACGCGGGTGCTCGACGGCAAGCAGGGCGCCGCTCTCGAACTCGAAGCGGCCAAAGCCGCAGCGACCGACGAACCGGCCGCGCAGCGCCGGCTTCGCGATGCGACGCAGGCAGTCGATGCGTCGCTCGACAATCCGCTGCTCGACGTGTGCTTCCTCACGCCCGAGCATGGGTTTGCGATCGGGGCTTACGGCGCTATCTTCGAGACCCGCGATGCTGGACAGCATTGGCAGTCGCGTCGCGATGCGCTCGACAATCCGCGCGGCAAGCATCTGTATCGCCTGTATGCAACGGCCGATCGGTACTACATCGCCGGAGAGCAGGGCGCCTTGTTCGAGTCGAGTGATGATGGCGCTCGCTTCCAGACGCTGACGACGCCATATCGCGGAACCTACTTCGGCGTCGCCGAACAAACCGATGCCGGACTGATCGCCTACGGCTTGCGCGGTAATGCGCTGCAATCGGGCGACGGTGGTGCATCGTGGCAGACGCTCGATCTCGGGCAGGCGATTACGGTGACAGCGGCCACGAGCTTGCCGGATCGCTCGCTCGTTCTGGTGGACGAGGCCGGCCGGGTCTTGCGCCGCCGCCGCGGAGAATCCGCCTTCCATGCGGTGAAGCCGCCGCAGTCGTTCTCGTTCACGAGCGTCGTCGTCGCTGCCGACGGTGGCCTCGTCCTGGCCGGCGTGCGCGGACTGACGCGCATCGCACCGGCGAATCTCGAAACCGCTTCGACGCCATGAACGCTCATTCCGCTGCCGCAACCGAGCCGGTTATCCGCCGGCTCGAAGAATTCGACGCCCGATCCGGCTCCATCGCCGAGCGCGCCCTGTTCAATCACCGGCTGCCGATTTTGCTGGTCTGCGCGATCGTCACCGTGGTGCTCGCTTACTTCTCGTTCGGACTGCGGCTCAACGCAGCCTACGAGAAGATGTTGCCGACCTCGCATCCCTTCATCCAGAACTATCTCGCTCACAAGGCCCAGCTCGGCGGGCTCGGCAATACGCTGCGCATCGCGGTCGAGAGTGCGGATGGCAGCATCTTCGACGCCGAGTATCTCGAGGTGCTGCGCAAGATCAACGACGAAGTCTTCCTGTATCCGGAAGTCGATCGTCCGTACATGAAGAGCCTGTGGAGCCCGGCCGTTCGCTGGACCGGAGTGACCGAGGACGGACTCGATGGTGGCCCGGTCGTTCCGGACGACTACGACGGCTCGCCACAGGCAATCGAACAGGTACGCATCAACACCGAGCGCTCGGGCGAGATTGGCCTGCTGGTCGCGCCTGACTATCGATCGAGCGTGGTGCTGGTTCCCTTGCAGGACAAAATCGCCGAAACCGGCGAAGGCATCGACTACGCCGAACTGTCCCAGCGCATCGAGTCGCTGCGCGACAAGTACCAGTCCGAGCACGTTCGCATCCACGTCAATGGCTTCGCCAAGGTGGTCGGCGATCTCATCGACGGCATGCGCCAGGTGCTGCTGTTCTTCGCTTGCGCGGTCGCGGTCTGCAGCGCGGTGCTGTACGGCTATACGCGCTGCGCACGCAGTACCGCTCTGGTAATGCTCTGCTCGATGATCGCGGTGGTCTGGCTGCTCGGCCTGCTGCCGGTTCTCGGCTTCGAGCTCGATCCGTACTCGATACTCGTGCCATTCCTGGTCTTTGCGATCGGCATGAGTCATGGCGCGCAGAAGATGAACGGCATCATGCAGGACATCGGTCGAGGTACGCATCGCCTGGTCGCGGCGCGCTACACCTTCCGGCGCCTGTTCGTCGCCGGGCTGACGGCGCTGCTCGCGGATGCGGTTGGCTTCGCGGTGCTCATGATCATCAAGATCGAAGTGATCCAGGATCTTGCGATAACCGCGAGCATCGGCGTCGCCTTGCTGATCTTCACCAATCTCGTGCTGCTGCCGATCTTGCTTTCGTACACCGGCGTCAGCGACAAGGCCGCGGCGCGCAGCCTGCGATCGGAAGCCGTTGCAAGTGAGGCCGCAGAACAGACCAAGCATCGCTTCTGGGTGTTTCTCGATCGTTTCACCACGCGCAAGTGGGCGACGATCGCAATCGTCGCATCACTGGTGTTGGGTGGAGCCGGATTTGCGGTGAGCACGAATCTGAAAATCGGCGATACCAGCGCCGGAGCGCCGGAGCTGCGCCCCGACTCGCGCTACAACCGGGACAACGCCTTCATCGCGCAGAACTACGCGGCGAGCAGCGACACCTTCGTCACCATGGTGACGACGCCGCAGTTCGAATGCGCGCTATACGGCACGCTCACGAAGGTCGATGCGCTCGAGTATCGCCTGCAACAGCTGCCCGGAGTCGAGGGAACGCAGTCGCTCGCGGCGCTCAGCAAGCGGGCCTCGGCGGGGCTCAACGAAGGCAGCCTCAAGTGGTACGAAATCCCGCGCAGCCAGGACATGCTCAACGCCGTGTTCACGCGGGCTCCGCGCGAGCTGTTCAATCAGAACTGCGATCTGCTGACGGTCTACGCCTACCTTCGCGATCACAAGGCCGATACGCTCGATAGCGTGGTTGCGGCTGTCAGAACCTTCGCAAATGAGCAGAACAGCGACAGCGTGAAGTTCTTGCCGGCCGCCGGCAACGCGGGCATCGAGGCGGCCACCAACATCGTCGTGCGAAAGGCCAATCTTCAGATGCTTGCGCTGGTTTACCTGGCGGTGATCGTGCTCGCCTTCGTCACCTTCCGTTCCTGGCGCGCGGTGGTCTGCGCGGTGCTTCCACTGATGCTCACCTCGGTGCTGTGCGAGGCGCTCATGGTGAGTCTGAACATCGGCGTGAAAGTGGCGACCTTGCCAGTGATCGCACTCGGTGTCGGCATCGGTGTCGACTACGCGCTCTACGTGCTGACGGTGACGTTGGCTGGACTGCGTCGTGGACTGAGTCTGTCGCAGGCCTACTACGAAGCGCTGCAGTTCACGGGCCGTGTCGTGGTGCTGACAGGCATCACGCTCGGTATCGCCGTCGCGACCTGGGCGTTCTCGCCGATCAAGTTCCAGGCCGACATGGGCATCCTGCTCGCCTTCATGTTCGTCTGGAACATGCTCGGTGCACTGATCCTGCTGCCGGCGCTCGGGCACTTCCTACTCAAGCCGGGACGCGAGCCCGAGAACGCGACGCAAGCCACGTCGCGTCTGGCTGCTGGCTCCCCTCGCGTCATCAATTGATCGATCCGCTTTCGAGGGCTTTGGAAGCGATTCGACCAATTGGTGAAAGTGCCGCGGCGCAGCATTCTCGGATTGTGTTGGGTGGCTGAGAAAAGTATTTCGGATCAATGGTCTGTGAAGAGGTGTCGGGTATCGAAAGCGCTGGCATGAGCGCTGCTACCGAAGTGCTGACCGAGTGGTTTTCGGATGACAACGACGGCTCTTCGAAGGGCTCTTACTGGAGGAAGAATCAATGGCAATGCGCGGCGTACTGCGGTTGGGCGAAGTGGCGATGCGGGTGATGGACATGAAGGCGGCGCGCCTGCATTACGGCGATCGCATGGGCCTGCACGAAGTCATGCAGGACGACAAAGGCCAGGTCTATTACAAAGCCTGGGATGAACACGATCATCACTGCCTGGTACTGCGCGAATCCGATTCGCCGGGCCTCGACTATGTCGCGATGAAGGTCTACGACGATCGCACGCTGACCGAATTCGAAGCCAAGGTTCGCGACTTCGGTCTCGAGGTTCGCCACATCGAGGCGGGCTTCTATCCCAAGTCCGGTCGCCGAATCGAATTCACGCTGGCGAGCGGGCACTGCATGCAGCTCTACGCGGAAAAAGAGCAGATCGGCAATACGCTCGGAACCCTGAATCCGGGGACCACTCCGGACGAAGGCGTGATTCGCGGCTTCAACATCAACCGTCTCGATCACGCACTGCTCGGTGGAAACAATATCGACCAGAACGTCGAGCTGTTTACCAAAGTCTTCGATTTCGATCTGTCCGAACGCATCATCGATCACGAAAGCGGAATCTCGCTCGCGGTGTTCCTGAGCTGTTCGACCAAGCCTCACGACATCGCTTTCGTGCTGCAGCCGGAGCCGAATCGCTTCCATCACGTTTCGTTCCTGCTCGAATCCGCTCACGACGTTATCAAAGCAGCAGACAAGATCGGCAAGTACCGCATTCCGGTCGATGTCGGCCCGAATCGCCACGGGGTGACGCGCGGGGCGACGATCTACTTCTTCGATCCCTCCGGCAATCGCAACGAAGTCTTCGCCGAGGGCTACGTGCACTATCCGGATACGCCGACGATAGTCTGGGACACCACCGATCTCGGCGGGGCGACCTTCGCACAGGACAATGTCGTGCGTGAGAGCTTCCTCACCGTTCTGACCTGAGGAGCGCCCGTGAGCACAGGGGAAATCGCTGTCGTCGTCGGTAGCACCGGCGCGATGGGCCAGGTCATTGCGCGTCGGCTGGCGCAGTGCGGACTCAAAGTGGTCGCGGTGGCGCGTTCGGAGGCTTCGCTCGCGTCGCTGGTTGCCGAGGCACCCGGTATTGTCGCGTGCGCGGCGGATATCGCGTCGGACAGTGCGATCGAGTCGATCGGCGCGCATCTCGATCGGCCGGTTCGCATGATCGTGCATGGCCCCGGCGTCGCCACCGCAGGTGGTGTGCGCGAGGCCCCGACCCAGGCCATCGTCGATGCAGTAAACATCAAGGTTGGTGGCATGCTGAGGCTGGTGCGCGCAGTCGACCATCGTTTGACGAGACAGTCGAGGCTGGTTGCGATAGGCGGTCACTACGGTTTCGAACCGACCGCCTACGCAGCCACCGCGGGCGTCGCCAATGCGGCGCTCGCCAATCTGATTCGCCAGCTGTCGTGGGCTTATGGCGAGCGCCAGATCACGGCGCATCTGATCGCGCCGGGGCCCGCGGATACCGAACGTCTGCGCCGCGTCGCCGAAGCCAGAGCTGCCTTGTCTGGTTCGAACGTCGATGCGATCTACGCCGACATGAAGCGCGAATCCGCGATCGGTGCCTTCACCTCGGTCGAGCAGATTGCCTGGGCGGTGGAGATGCTGCTCGCCGGAGAAGCCGATGCTTTCGCGGGCAGCACGCTGTTTATGGATGCGGGACGGCGCAAGGGCCTTCCCTGAGGCTGGAGAACACCAATGCCCATCCTCACGATTCATCTCGCCGACGGATGCTACAGCGATGCACAGTGCGAGCGACTGTTGGCGGAAACGAGCCGCTTCTACGCTGAGAGCCTGAAGAGTCCGATCGAGCGCGTGCGCGTGTTCGTCGAGGCGTATGCCGCCAAACGCATCGCGGTCGGCGGCGTATCGGTGGAGGCTGGCGCGGAGCACGCGCCGTACTTCCATTTCCTCGTGCTCGAAGGGCGGCCAGTCGAAGAACGGCAGCGCCTGCTCGTCGGCTTCACCGATCTGATCGTCGACATCCTCGGCGTCAGGCGTGAATGCGTGCGTGGAGGCTGCTGGCCGATCTCACCGGAGAACTGGGCGATCGGCGGAGTGCCGGCTTCGGTGCTGCGTGCGGCCGAAGTGGCCGCACGCGTCGCCGCCTCAAGCGCCGCTGTCTGAGCCGTCGATCCGTCGTACTTTCTGGCGGTACGCCAGCTGGGGCCGGGTGATGCCGAGCATGCGCGCGGCCGCAGATAGATTGCCTCCCGAGAGTTTCAGGGCGCGGTCGATCAGCGCTTCCTCGATGTCGTCGAGCGTGGTCGTGTCGCGATCGTCGACGATGCCGGCGAGCAACTGCGTGACCTTGCGATGCACGCGACTCGAATCAGCGTCGGAGGCGCTGATGTCCGGTGCTGTGTTGCTGCGGCCCAGCGAACCGCCGGCACCGACGGCAAGATAGCGCTGCTCCACGCGCTCACCGCCCGCGAACAGGTGCACGGAATCGATGGCGCCGTCGTCGGGCGCCATGATGACGCCGCGCTCGACCACGTTCTCGAGTTCGCGGATGTTGCCGGGCCAGTCATAGCTCAGCATCGCGTCGATCGCGTGTGCGGTGAAGCCAAGCACCTTGCGCTCGTGCAGGGTGCAGAACTTGCGCAGGAAGTGATTCATGAAGACCGGAATGTCTTCGAGGCGCTCGCGCAGCGGCGGCA
This sequence comes from Hydrocarboniphaga sp., assembly GCA_023254435.1. Taxonomy (GTDB): domain Bacteria; phylum Pseudomonadota; class Gammaproteobacteria; order Nevskiales; family Nevskiaceae; genus Hydrocarboniphaga. The sequence continues at coordinate 19,898 of JALRLM010000447.1, read as the reverse complement.
CCATGATCGGAAACACGTTGAGGCGGAAGAACAGGTCGGCGCGGAAGCGTCCGGCGCGCACTTCCTCCTGCAGGTCGAGATTGGTCGCGGCGACCACGCGCACGTCGACCTTGATCGTGCGATGTCCGCCGACGCGCTCGATCTCGCGCTCCTGCAGGGCGCGCAGGAGCTTGCCCTGCGAAGTGCTGCTCAGGATGCCGATTTCGTCGAGGAACAGGGTGCCGCCCGATGCGCGCTCGAAACGGCCGGGACGGCTGTGCGAGGCCCCGGTGAAGGCTCCGCGCTCGACACCGAACAATTCGGATTCGATCAGGTTATCCGGAATCGCGGCACAGTTGATCGCAACGAACGGCCCTTCGGCGCGCTTGCTGATGCGATGCAGGCTTCGGGCGAGCACTTCCTTGCCGACGCCGCTTTCGCCGAGAAAAATAACGGTCGCCTGGGTATTGGCGACGCGCCGGAGCTTATGGCAGACCGAATTGAATCCGGCTGAAACGCCGACGACATCGTCGCTGCCGAGCAGCGAAGCGCTGGGTGCCGCAACGCCACCGGTGAGCTGATCCGCACGCAGTGAATTGAGCTCGGCTTCCGCATCGGCCCATTCGTCGACGGGCTTGCCGATGATGCGGCAGAAGTCGGCGCCATGGGCCTTGCACTGCACTTCCTTGAACAGGATGGGCCGGCCCATGTAGCGGCTCGTGAAGCCTGATGCGTAGCCGAGCTGCATCCAGCAAACCGGCTCGGTTTCGAGGCCGTAGAGACGAATGTGCTCTTCGGCTTCTGCCGAGCCGTGCCATAGATATTCGCCGTAGAACTGGCCGTTCTCCTCGTCGACATGGGTGCGTACGGACGTCACCGTGCCGATGCCTTCGAGCATGTGCAGCTGAGGGCCGACGAGCACGGTATCGACCGGCTCCGAGTTCTTGCGCAGGCGGCGCGCAAGCTCGGCGTCGTGCGTGCCCGAGTTGTAGCCCATGCGCGAGAGCAGGCCGCGCGCACGTTCGACCCCGAGGCTCTCGATGAGTTCGTGGCGCAGCACTCCGAAGCCCGAGGCATGCAACAGCAGCATGCGCTGGTCGTCGAGCCAGATGTGACCATCGTCGGGCGAAAAATGAATACGCGAGACCAAGTCGGTGTTGTCCGGCATCGAGCCGGTGGCCTGGTCTGAGCGTGCTTGTGGTTGTTTTTTTGTTTGGGTCATGGGATCGCACCTATCTCCTGGTCCGGAGCATAGAACAAGCTTTCGGCGATCGCCTACTCGCGAGCGTGTTGCAGCGCAGCGCGAGCATTTCGTCTATCCGCAGAAGTGAGGGCTTGCGCGCGATTTGATCAATTGATCGATCCCGGTGGTGATCCCGGTTTCGCAAGGCACTTCGGGCCTGAGCTTGGATCGCAATAAATCCTTGTGCGCTCAATTCGATGCGTGAGCGCGGCATTCCGGCCTTCGACGCTGGCATGTCTGCTGCCATGTAGTGCCGCGAAAAAGCGAGCCGCACGAGCGGCCGACAACGACCCATCAGCGGTGCGTACGGATATCAGGAGAACGCGTTTCGATGAGCACCAGCCCCGGCAAGGCGCTGTTCGAGGAAGTCGACACCAGTGTGCGATTCGTGAGGCGCCAGCGAACCAACGAGCACGGTTACGTCGAATTTTCGTTCGGTATCGGATCGGCCGATCTGATGGTCGATCTCGTGCTCAGCGAGGCGGCGTTCACCGAGTTCTGCGAGACCAACCGCTGCATCGAACTCACACCCGAGCAGGCGCAGGCCGTCGAGCTCGAGCAGGCCAAGTGGCGTTACGGCAAGCCCGGCCTCACCGACTAGACATCATCTACAAGAGGAGAAGTGGCATGGCGGTCGAAATCAGGACGAACGGCGTCAAGCCGGTCCGGAACACCTTCGGGCACCTGGCCCGTCGCTTCGGCGACAAGCCGGCGACGCGCTATCAGGAGATTGCGTACGACGTGCAGCCGGAGGTGAACCTGCACTACAAGCCGCTGTGGGATCCGGACGGCGAAATCTACGATCGTCGCCGAACCGTGGTGACGATGCGCGACTGGTATGCGCTCAAGGATCCGCGTCAGTTCTACTACGGCAGCTACACGACGACGCGGGCCAAGCAGCAGGATGCGCTCGATCGCCAGCTCGATTTCGCCGAGAAGCGTGATCTGCTGCGCCTGCTGCCCGATGAAGTGCGCGAATCCATCGTGTTCGCGTTGCTGCCGCTGCGCCACTACGAGTGGGGCGCGAACATGAGTAACTGCCACGTGGCCGCCTACGGCTACGGCACCGCTGTCACCCAGGCCGCGATCATGGTGACCACCGATCGTCTCGGCATGGCTCAGCATCTCTCGCGCATCGGCCTGCTGCTCGATGGCAACACCGGCGAATCGCTGAGCATTGGACGCTCACTGTGGATCGATGAGCCGCTCTGGCAGGGTCTGCGTCGAGAAGTCGAGGCCTTGTTCGTGACGCGCGACTGGTTCGAAGTGCTGGTGGCGCAGAATCTCGCGGCCGACGGCCTGGTGTATCCGCTGTTCTACCAGCAGTTCGACCAGCACGTCGCTGCGCGCGCCGGTTCGGCCCTGTCGTCGCTGACCGACTATCTGCTGCGCTGGTATGAGGAAACCGCGAAGTGGGTCGACGCGACGATCAAGACCGCGGCGGCCGAGAATCCGGAGAACAGGGAGCGCATCAGCCAGTGGTTCCGCAACTGGCGCGATCGCATGGCGCAAGCCTTGAGGCCCTTGTCGCAGTCCCTGCTCGGCGATGCGTCGGAGCAGGCGCTGGCTGCGGTGCTCGCGCAGCTCGATGCGCGTGCGGCCAAGCTCGGTCTGACGGTCTGAGGCCCGCCATGAGCCGATCCGCACAACCGGTCTTCATCGCCCTGCAGGCCAACAACGACACGCTCGCGATCATCGATGCGATCCACGAAGACAACCCGAATGCACAGGTCAATGAGTATCCGGCGATGGTCAAGATCGACTGCCCGGGGCGTCTGGTGATTCGCCGCGAGTCGATCGAGGAGCGCATGGGCCGCAGCTTCGACCTGCGCGAGATGCAGATCAACCTGATCTCGCTCGCGGGCGAGGTCGACGAATCCGAAGACGAATTCATTCTCGAGTGGAAGACCGCGTAAGCGGATTTCTCTCCAACCGTACCGATCAGGAGAACCCGATGGCCGCCGATGGTGACCGCAAGCCCGCCAAGAAGCTCAACCTCAAGGAAAACTACGCGCTGCTGACGCGTGGCCTCGGTTGGGAGCCGAGCTACCAGAAAAAGGAAGACATCTTCCGCACGGTCGATTTCGAGGGCGTCAAGATTCACGACTGGGACAAGTGGGAAGACCCGTTTCGTCTGACGATGGATGCGTACTGGAAATATCAGGGTGAGAAGGAGCGCAAGCTCTACGCCATCATCGACGCCTTCCAGCAGAACAACGGCCAGTTCAACGTGACCGATGTGCGCTACGTGCAGGCGCTCAAGGTGTTCCTGAACGGCATCGTCGGGCTCGAATACGCCTCGCATCGCGGATTCAACATCCTGGGCCGCGAACTTCCGGGTGTCGGCCCGCGTATCGCGGCGCAGATGCAGGCCATCGATGAACTGCGTCATGCCACCACGCAGATTCACGCGATCAGCCATTACAACCGTTACTTCGAAGGCATGGCGGAGTTTCCGCACCAGTTCGATCGCGTCTGGTATCTGTCGATTCCGAAGTCCTTTTTCGAGGACGCGGTCGCCAGCGGTCCGTTCGAATTCATCGTCGCGATCTCGTTCGCCTTCGAGTACGTGCTGACCAATCTCGCCTTCATGCCCTGGATGTCCGGTGCGGCGTTCAACGGCGACATGTCGACGGTCTCGTTCGGCTTCTCGGCACAGTCCGACGAAGCGCGCCACATGACGCTCGGCATCGAGGTCATCAAGTTCCTGCTCGAACAGGATCCGGCCAATGTTCCGCTCGTGCAGAAGTGGATCGACAAGTGGTTCTGGCGCGGCTACCGCCTGCTGGCTCTGCTCGCGACGATGATGGACTACATGCTGCCCAAGCGTGTGATGTCCTGGTCCGAAGCCTGGACCATCTACTACGAGGAGAACGGCGGAGCGCTGTTTTCCGACCTTGCGCGCTACGGCATCAAGCCGCCGAAGTACGCCGATGTCACGGTCAAGGAAAAGCATCGCGTCAGCCACGAAATGTGGAGCGTGTTCTACACCGTGCGCGATGCGCTCGGCTTTCCGATCTGGTTGCCGTCGAAGGAGGAGATGGACTGGTTCTCCGAGAAGTACCCGGAGACCTTCGATCGCTACTACCGTCCGCGCTTCGAGTACTGGCGCGAGCTCGAAGACAAGGGCACGCCGTTCCGCAGCAGCACGCTGCCCAAGCTTTGCCAGGTCTGCCAGTGGCCATGTCTGTATACCGAGCCGGACGATGCGAGCGAGTTCGTGCATCGCCAGGGCGAGTATCAGGGCGAGATCTTCCACTTCTGCTCGGACGGTTGCAGCGACATCTTCCACGACGAACCCGAGAAGTATGTGCACGCCTGGATGCCGGTGCATCAGATCTATCAGGGCAATTGCTTCAAGGAAGGTGTCGACCCGAGCGCAGCGGATTTCAATCCGATGGCGGCCGCGCTGGACTACATGGGCATCAAGCCTGGCGTCGACGGCGGCTCGATGCGCGATCACGTCGATGCCCAGCGCTGGGAAAGCTGGACCGCGCGTCCGGCCAACATGCACGAAGGCGCGATCACCGACGCCGTTCGCAAGACCACCTGAAAACACCAGCCCAGACGAGGAGAAAAACGATGCCAGTCAAGGCGATCAAGCCGGGTTATCACGGCGACTACAAAGATGGAGTGGAAAAATTCCACGGCCAGCAGCTGCTCAACATCAGCTGGGACAAGCACATCATGTTCGGTTTTCCAATGTGCATCCCGGTGCCTCCGCAGATGCCGTTCGGGGCGCTGATCGAAAAGGTGCTGCCGGGCATCTACGGCTCGCATCCGGATTTCGCCAGGATCGACTGGAGCGCGGTGCAGTGGTCGACGGCGAGCGGAGCTTTCGTGCCCGAGCCCGGGCGCTCGCTCGCCGATCACGGACTACGGCACAAGGAGCAGATCCGCTTCCGCACGCCGGGCCTCGACGGTCACAACGGGGCCGGCTGACGATGAGCTATCAACTGACGATCGAACCGCTCGGGCAGACGCTGGAGATCGAGGACGAGCAGACCATACTCGATGCCGCCTTACGTGCCGGCATATGGTTGCCGCATGCCTGTTGCCACGGCTTGTGCGCGACCTGCAAGGTGCAGGTGCGCGAAGGCGAGGTCGATCATGGCGAGGCGTCTCCGTTTGCACTGATGGATTTCGAGCGCGAGGAGGGCAAGACCCTGGCCTGCTGCGCTCGCCCGCAATCGGACGTCGTCATCGAAGCCGACATCGATGAGGAGCCCGATGCCGAAGTGATTCCGGTGCGGGACTTCGAAGGCACGGTGACACGCGTCGAATCGCTGACGCCGACGATCAAGGCGGTCTTCATCCGGCTCGATGAGCCGATGCATTTCCAGGCCGGACAGTACGTGAACCTGAGCATTCCGGTTCCGGGCGGAACCATCACGCGTGCGTTTTCGCTCGCCAATCCGCCCTCGTCCGGCAACGAAGTGGAACTCAATATCCGCATTGTGCCGGGTGGTGCGGGCACCGGCTGGATCCATGAGTCACTCGGCGCCGGGCAGAGGCTCTCGGTCGCCGGTCCCTATGGCCGCTTCTTCGTGCGCAAGTCGGCTCGGCAGCCGATGCTGTTCATGGCGGGTGGCTCGGGTCTTTCGAGCCCGCGCAGCATGATCGTCGATCTGCTCGAAGGTAATAGCCAACAGCCGATCACGCTGGTCTACGGCCAGCGCTCGCGTAACGAGCTCTACTACCACGAGCAGTTTCTGGAACTCGCCGGGCGGTATCCGAACTTCCGCTACGTTCCGGCGCTGTCGCACGAGCCCGAAGGCAGCGACTGGGAAGGCTATCGTGGCTTCGTTCACGAGGCCGCGCGGGCTTGCTTCGACGGTGACTTTCGCGGGCACAAAGCGTACTTGTGCGGTCCTCCGCTGATGATCGACGCCTGCATCACCGCGCTGATGCAAGGCCGCCTTTACGAGCGCGACATCTACAACGAGAAGTTCATCTCGGCCGCCGATGCGCAGCAGGCCAAGAGCCCCCTGTTCCGCAACATCTGAGGCGCACTTAGCGTTTCCGCGCGCGCTTCTGGTCTCTTGCGACGGCGAGAAAAGCCTTGAGCAGCGGCGACTCGTCGTCCGAGCGATGGATCATGCACAGCTGGATGCTCGCACGGTCCTTCTCGCGCAGCGGCACGTAGACCACGCCGGGCAGGCTCAGGTTGCAGGCCGAGTCGACGACGATGCTGATGCCGGCGCCCGCGGAGACGAGGGCGACCGCGGTCACCACGTCGTCGACCTCCTGCACGATCGTCGGTGTGAGTTCGTGGTCGAAGAACAGGCGCTGCAGGTGATCGATGAAGCCTCCACGCGGATTGCGCGGATACAGCACCAGCGGTTGTCCCTGCAACTCGGAGAGCGCCACGTTGCTGCGCTCGGCGAACGGATGCGCCGCCGGTACCGCTACGTGCAGACGCTCGGTCAGGATCGACTCCCATTCGAGATCGATCTCCTCGCCGAAAAAGCGGTTGAAGCCCACCGTGAGCCGGCGTTCCTGCAGCGCCTTGATCTGCCCGGCGCGATCGAGGTTGTGCAGCACGATCTGCACCTGTGGGTACTGCTTGCGAAAGCTCTGGATGATGCGCGGCACCACGTCGAGCGCGGCCGAGCCGAACACGCTCACGTCGAGGCGTCCGAGTTCGCCACGTCCGGCAAGGCGCATGCGGTCGATGGCCTGCTCGGTGAGCGTGAGGATGTTGCGCGCGTCTTCGTAGAAGATGCGGCCGGCCGGCGTCAGGTCGATGCCGCGCGGCTGGCGCACGAACAGCTGCGTGCCGAGCAGTTCTTCGAGCTGCTGTACCTGTCGCGTGAGCGGCGGCTGCGAAATGTGCAGGCGCTCGGAGGCCGCGCGAAAGCTGCGGCTCTCGGCAATCACGACGAAATAGCGCAGGTGACGGATTTCGATGGCGTTGAGATTCATCGGCGTTCTCGAGGGCAGGTCTTGATGATACTGCACCGGTATCGAAAGTTCGGATTAAAGGTATTAGACCGTATCGGTGGCGAGTCGTACTGTCAGCAGCATGAACACCGACAGCGCTGCGGTTCAGGCGCGCGACGAGCATGAGCAGGAGGAGGTCGCAGCATGCGCTTTCGCGTCACGATCGACGAGGGCAGTCATAGCTTCGTCTGCGATCAGGATCAGGCCGTGCTGAGCGCCATGCTGGCATCGGGCTGCCAATCCCTGAAGGTGGGTTGTCGCAGTGGCGGTTGCGGCGTTTGTCGCGTGCAGATCGTCGAAGGTGAATGGGAGGCAGGCACCATGAGTCAAGCGCAGGTCGATGCCGAAGCGCAGCGCCAGGGTTACTCGCTGGCCTGCCGGTTGTATCCGCGCAGCGATCTGCGTCTGCGCGCGGTCGGCCGGCTGGTGTCGGCAGTGGCGGGCAAGCGTGACGGAGCGCTGCGGTGAGCGGTGCTGCATTCGTGCGTGAGGCCGTCATCACGCATGACGCGGCGCTGCGAGTGCTCGCTGCGGCCGTTGGACAGGCCCAGAGCATTGGCATTCGCGTCAACGTCGCCGTCGTCGATACGGCGGGCCGTCTCGCCGGTTTCGTGCGCATGCCCGGCGCGTTTCTGGTTTCGATCGACATGGCGTGCAGGAAGGCACGCAGCGCGGCGGGCCTGGGCATCGAGCCCGAGCTGGCCGAACAGATTCTTGCGCACGAGGACCGCCGCGTGCGCGAAGGACTGATGCAGCACCCGGACTTCAGCCTGATTCGCGGTGGCCTGCCGCTGCGCATCGATGGTGAATTGATCGGCGCCATTGGCGTATCGGGCGGTAGCGAATCACAGGACGCGGCCTGCGCGCAGGCCGGCGTCGCAGCGATCACAGGAGAAACGACATGAACATTGCGCAGTCCACGACGCCACGCGAGTTCCGCCACTTCATCGGTGGCGAGTTCATCGCCAGCGAGAGCGGGCGCCGCTTCGAGAAGCGCCGCCCCACCGACAACGCGCTGATCGGCCATATCCACGAAGGTGGCCAGGCCGAAGTGGATGCCGCCGTGCGCGCCGCCAGCGAGGCCATGCACGGCCCCTGGGGCAAGATGAGCGTGGAGCAGCGCACCGTGCTGCTGCACAAGGTGGCAGATGAAATCACGCGCCGCTTCGATGATTTCGTCGCGGCCGAAATGGCCGATACCGGCCAGCCCAAGAGCATGATGGAACATGCTTTCGTGCCGCGCGGCGCAGCCAACTTCAAGATCTTTGCCGACGTGGTCAAGAACGTGGCCACCGAGGCCTTCCAGACGCCGACGCCCGACGGTGCCGGGGCGCTGAACTACGCCATTCGCGTGCCAAAGGGCGTGATCGGCGTGATCTGCCCGTGGAACGCGCCGCTGCTGCTGATGACCTGGAAAGTCGCGCCGGCACTGGCTTGCGGCAACACCGTCATCGTCAAGCCGTCGGAAGAGACACCGGGCACCGCGACGCTGCTCGGCGAAGTCATGAACGCGGTGGGCATACCCAAGGGCGTCTACAATGTGGTGCACGGCCTGGGTCCGAATTCGGCCGGCGAGTTCCTCACGCGCCACGCGGGCGTGGCGGCCATCACCTTCACGGGCGAGACACGCACGGGCGCGGCCATCATGAAGGCCGGGGCCGATGGCATTCGCGATGTGTCGTTCGAACTCGGCGGCAAGAACGCCGGTCTGGTGTTTGCCGACTGCGATCTGGATGCGGCCATCGAAGGCTGCATGCGTTCGGTGTTCCTCAACTGTGGCCAGGTCTGCCTGGGCACCGAGCGGCTCTACGTGGAGCGGCCGATCTTCGATCGCTTCGTGAGCCGTCTCAAGGCCGGCGCCGAAGCGCTCAAGCCCGGTGCTTCGGAAGATCGCGCGACGACTTTCGGTCCGCTCATCAGCCAGGAGCATCGGCAGAAAGTGCTTTCTTACTACGAGAAGGCGCGCGCCGAAGGTGCCAACGTGGTCACCGGCGGCGCCGTGCCCGACAGCCGGGGGCGCTCGCCAACGGTTCCTGGGTGCAGCCGACGATCTGGACTGGCCTGCCGGAAACCGCCACGGTGATCCGCGAAGAAATCTTCGGCCCCTGCTGCCACATCACGCCCTTCGACAGCGAAGATGAAGTGATTCGCCTGGCCAACGACACACCGTATGGCTTGTCGACCGCGATCTGGACCCGCGATCTGTCGCGTGCGCATCGGGTGGCCGCGCGCATCGATGTCGGCATCGCCTGGGTCAATTCCTGGTTCCTGCGTGACCTGCGCACGCCCTTCGGTGGCTCCAAGCAATCCGGTATCGGCCGCGAAGGCGGCGTGCACTCGCTGGAGTTCTACACCGAACTGCGCAACATCTGCATCAAGCTCTGATCGCCATGGCTCTGAACTCCGACAGCATCCGTCGCTACGGCGACGAACTCTACGAGGCCCTGGTCGAGCGGCGCACGCTTGAACCACTGAGCTCGCGCGAAGCCGACATCACGGTCGAAGATGCCTACCGCATCCAGTCGCAGATGATCGCGCGCCGGCTCGCATGCGGCGAGACCATCGTCGGCAAGAAGATCGGTGTCACCAGCAAGGCTGTGCAGGACTTGATCGGTGTCACGCAGCCTGACTTCGGCCAGCTGACTTCGGCCATGGCCTTCGAGGAAGGGCAGGATGTTTCGCTTGCCGATCTGATCCAGCCGCGCGCGGAAGCCGAGATTGCCTTCGTGCTCAAGCATGATCTGAACGGCCCGGGCATCACCGCCACCGACGTGCTGCGCGCCACCGACTATGTGGTGCCCTGCTTCGAGATCGTCGATTCGCGCATCACCGACTGGAAGATCCGCATCCAGGACACAGTGGCCGACAATGCTTCCTGCGGCGTGTATCTGCTCGGCAAGACCCGGATGTCACCGAACAAGCTCGACCTGAACCTCGCGGGCATGGTGCTGGAGCGCAATGGCGAGCTGTTCAGTACCGCGGCCGGTGCGGCCGTGCAAGGCGGGCCGGTCAATGCGGTGGTGTGGCTGGCCAACACGCTCGGTGCGCTCGGCATTCCGTTTCGCGCGGGCGAGGTGATTCTATCGGGCTCGCAATCCACGCTGGTGCCCGTGGTGGCCGGCGATACGCTCAACTGCATCGTTGGCGGTCTCGGTTCCTGTGCCATTCATTTCACCGGAGGCCGCGCATGAGCCTGCCCGATGCGGTCATCTTCGATCTGGCGACGCGCGTGCTGCAGGCGCAGGACCAAGCGCACACGATAGCCAAGCTCACCGACGAACATCCGCAGATGAGCATCGCGGATGCCTACCGCGTGCAGGACGAGCTGCGTCGGCGCTGGATGGCGCGCGGCGAACGCATGGTCGGGCTCAAGGCCGGGCTCACGTCCAAGGCCAAGATGCAGCAGATGGGTGTGAACGTGCCGAGCTTCGGCATTCTGAGCAATGCCATGGCGCGTCCCGAGAACAGCGCCATCGCCATCGACGAGCTCGTGCATCCGCGCGTGGAAGCCGAGATCGCCTTCGTGCTCGACAAGCCGCTCGCCGGCAAGGGCCTGACGATCGATCAGGTGATCGATGCGACGGCCTATGTGATTCCAGCCGTCGAAGTCATCGATTCGCGCTACGAGAAGTTCAAGTTCGACCTGGTGAGCGTGACTGCCGACAACGGCTCGTCCTCGCGCTATGTCACCGGCGGACGTCCGCGTGATCCGCGCGAGCTCGATCTGCGCACGGTCGGCGTCGTCATCGAAAAGAACGGCGAGATCATGGCCACCGGCGCGAGCGCCGCGGTGGTCAACCATCCGGCCAACGCCATTCTCATGCTGCTCGATCACCTGGCCGATCGTGACGAAGTGCTGCCGGCCGGCAGCTTCATCATGACCGGCGGCATCACCGAGGCCATTGCAGTGGCCCGCGGCGACAGCATCGTCGCGCGCTTTCAGGACATGGGCAGCGTGAGCTTTCGCTTCGCCTGATTTTCACTCATCACGATCCGACAGGTCACTCATGCCGATCATCGAATTCCACCTGCTCGAAGGCCGCACCACCGAGCAGAAGCGCCGCCTGTGCACAACCGTCACCGACACCGTGGTCGAGGTGCTCGGCGTGCGCCGCGAGCAGGTGCGCATCCTTATCCACAATCTGCCGCCGGAAAACTTCGCGATCGCCGGCGTCACCGCGGCCGATCGCGCGGCCGCCGGCTCCCCCGTCAGTCCGGTGGAGAAGATCGCGGTCATCGCCAACGGCGAAGGAGATGCCTCATGAGCAAGATCAAGTGCGCCATCATCGGGCCCGGCAACATCGGCACCGATCTGATCTACAAGCTGCGCCGCAGCGCGCTGCTCGAACCGGTGTGGATGGTCGGCATCGATCCGACTTCCGAGGGCCTGGCGCGTGCGCGCGACTTCGGTCTGAAGACCACCGCCGACGGTGTCGACGGCCTGTTGCCGCACGTGAAGGCCGACGGCGTGCAGATCGCCTTCGACGCCACCTCGGCCTACGTACATGCGGATAACTCGCGCAAGCTCAATGAGCTGGGCGTGCTCATGGTCGACCTCACGCCGGCCGCGATTGGCCCGCTGTGTGTGCCGCCGGTGAATCTCGCCGGGCTGGCCGAGCAGCGCGTGATGAACGTCAACATGATCTCCTGCGCGGGGCAGGCGACGATTCCGATCGTCAATGCCGTGAGCCGCGTGCAGGGCGTGGGCTATGCGGAGATCGTGGCCAGCCTGTCGTCGCGTTCGATCGGGCCCGGTACGCGCGCCAATCTCGACGAGTTCACGTACACCACCTCCAACGCGATCTGCAAGGTTGGCGGCGCGCGCGAAGGCAAGGCGCTGGCGATCATCAACCCGGCCGATCCGCCGATGATCATGCGCAATACCATCTATTGCCTGACCGATGAAGAACCCGATCAGCCGCGGATCACGGCGTCGATCCTGGCCATGATCGAGCAAGTGCAGAAGTACGTGCCGGGCTACCGGCTTGTCAACGGTCCTGTGTTCGACGGCAAGCGCGTGGCCACCTTCATGGAAGTGGCCGGGCTGGGCGATTACCTGCCTCGCTACGCCGGCAATCTCGACATCATGACCGCCGCTGCCACGCGCAGCGCGGAGCTGTTCGCCGAACAGTGGCTGTCGGCGCAGACGAACTCGACGATCAAGGAGCTTGCGTGATGAGTACTCTGTTGAATGAGGCGGACTCGCTCAAGGGCCGCAAGGTGATCGTGCACGACATGAGCCTGCGCGATGGCATGCACGCCAAGCGCGAGCAGATACCGGCTGCGCAGATGGTGAGCGTGGCGACGGCGCTCGATGATGCCGGCGTGCCGCTGATCCAGGTTTCGCATGGCGCCGGACTGGGCGGCAATTCACTGCAGCACGGCTTTGCGCTGCACTCCAACGTGGAGTACTGGGATGCCGTCATTCCCAAGCTCAAGCGCAGCAAGGTCTCGGTGTTGTTGATCCCGGGTCTGGGCACCATGAAGGAGTTGCAGGAAGCCTACGATCACGGCGTGCGCAGCGTGCACGTGGCCACGCACTGCACCGAGGCCGATACCTCGCCGCAGCACATCGCCTACGCGCGCAAACTCGGCCTGGATACCACCGGCTTTCTGATGATGGCGCATCTCAACGATGCCGCGGGTCTGGCGCAACAGGCCAGGCTCATGGAGAGCTACGGCGCACAGACCGTCTACATCACCGACTCGGCCGGTTACATGTTGCCGGCCGACGTCAAGGCGCGCGTGAGCGCGCTGCGCGAAGTGCTAAAGCCCGAGACTGAGATCGGCTTCCACGGCCACCACAATCTGGGCATGGGCGTGGCCAATTCCATCGCCGCCGTCGAAGCGGGGGCCTCGCGCATCGATGCTTCGGTGGGCGGTCTGGGCGCCGGAGCCGGCAACACGCCGCTCGAAGTCTTTGTCGCCGTCTGCGATCGCATGGGCATCGAGACTGGTTGCGACCTGTTCAAGCTGACCGACCTCACCGAAGACCTGATCTTCCCGATGATGGAGCACATCGTCCGTGTGGATCGTGCGTCGCTGACGCTGGGCTTCGCGGGCGTGTACTCCACGTTCCTGCTGCACGCGAATCGCGCAGCGGCCAAGTACGGCGTGCCGGCGCGCGACATCCTCGTCGAACTCGGCCGAAAAAAGATGATCGGCGGCCAGGAAGACATGATCGAAGACACGGCCATGACCCTGGCCAAGGATCGCGGGCTGCTGGCGAAGTCTGTCTAGGGACATTGCCCAAGATACTCTGCCGCTGGCCGGTTCGATCCACTTCGTCGCGCATCCCGATGGAGTGGGGACCGAGGTCCCTGCTCAATCGGCGCATCTTGACGATCCGACAAATCGGTCTGAATCAGGGCAGTGGCCTTTGCTGAAGCAGCGTTTGCATGTCCCGTCAGCCTTGCGCGACGAGCAACACCACGACGGCGTTCAGACTCACTTGGGAGATCATCCAGTAGGGCTTGTGGTGGGCCTGCCGAAACTGCTTGATTCCAAGTGAGCTCGCCTCGGGCGGGTGCTCTCCGCGCTCAGGAAAATCGCTGAGCTTGTCGATGGCGCCCTCGATCGCATCGAAAAGCTTGTCCGCACGTGACCAACCATCCTATGGGTTCGGAGTTTGCATCGAGTTCCGCATGTGCAAGGCCTGACTGGCTTTGCCCCACGAAGAATGCGAGCGAGACAGCAAAATGAGCGGACACAGTGCGGTGCTCGTTGGGGGCTTGTTGCTCGCGCAGGCGAGCATGGCTGGCGATGTCGCGGATCATGTATGGCGTCATGGTTCCGCCGATTGCGCCGACGATCGCGGTCCCGCGATCGAGGTGTTCGAGTTCGATCGCGACAGCTACATCCTGCGCCAGAACAAGTGCGTCCATTTCGAGGCGCCGTTCGTGTACGTGCTGTTCGGGCAGCACACGGTGTTCGTGCAGGACACGGGTGCAACGGTGGAGCGCGAGCGCTTTCCGCTCTACGATACGGTGCAGGCGCTCATTGCGCGTCACGATCGCTCGATTCGCAGGGTGCTGGTGGCGCATTCGCACGGGCACGGCGATCACATCGCGGCGGATGCGCAGTTTCGCGGGCAGCCCGGCGTGAGTCTGATCGAGCCCGATCTGCAGGCCGTACGGACGCAATTCGGTCTCACGCAGTGGCCCGAAGGCTTGGCCACGCTGGACCTGGGCCAGCGCAGGCTCGACATCATTCCCGCTCCGGGGCATCACGAGCAGGGCATTGCCGTCTACGACGGGCGCAGCGGCTGGCTGCTGACGGGCGACACGCTTTACCCGGGGCGCGTGCTGGTCAAGGACTGGAACGCCTATCGCGCCAGCATCGGCCGTCTCGCGGCGTTTTCGGAGACGCATACGGTTTCGGCGGTCCTCGGCAGCCATATCGAGATATCGCGCGATGGCCGGCTGTTCGACGTCGGCAGCCGCCATCAGCCCGGCGAGGCCAGCCTGGTGATGCCCGTCGAAACCCTGCGGCAACTCGACGATCGTTTGCGCGCGGCCGGCGATCGGGCCCAGGAGATCGTCATGGACTCGTTCGTCGTCGCACCGCTCGGCGCGCTGCAAAAGGCCTTGGGCGCCGCCTTGAAATGGCTGGGCGTGCGCGGCTAGCGGGCCCACGAGGCCGCATGGATCAGCGACGTGACCATCGACGCAGGAAGTCGTCCAGGGGCGCGCCCGACGTGAGCGGCGCTTCCGGCGTCGCGACGAGCGACAGGCGATCGATTTGCCCGGCCAGAAAATCCTGAACCGCGGCGACGGGCGCGCCTTCGCCAAACTCCGGCTCCCGCATCTTGCGGTCGCGCAGTTGCAGAATGGCTGCACGAACCGGCCCCTGCGGCAGCACGCCGGCCAGCAGCTCGTGCAAGGTCATCGGCGGCAGGCCCTTGCCCTGCTCGATCCACAGGCAGGCCAGCACCGGGCGAATCACGTAGAAGTATTTCTTGAGCCGGATGCGATCGCCGAGCAGGTGCTCGCGAAAGTTCTTCCTCGCCATGTGAAAGTAGTGATAGTGCGAGGCCTTGGGCGAATGAAAGCGCCGTGCCAGCGCCAGCATCTCGCCGGCGAAATCCGGCGCGCTCGCATAGACGATGGGCGACTGCAGCCATTCGATCAGCACCGGATTGCTCTTGGCCAGCAGGCGCAGCGCCTTGCGCAGATCCCAGCCGTTGACGTCGAACACCACGCCGCCTTCGTCCTCGATGGGCGTTTCGATGACGTCGCGCTGCTCGAAGACCGAGAAGTACCAGTCCGGCGCGTGCACGTAGAGAAACCGGGCGTCGAAATCGGAGTCCGGGCTTTCGAAGCCCCAGGCGCGCGAACCCGACTCGATGGCATGCAGGACGTGGACGCCATGCGCCTGCTCGAGCGTGCGCAGGCGCTCGCGAATCCGGCCGACCACGGCCGAAGGCAGCGCCGCAACGGGACCGTTTTCATCGTGGGCGTTCATGTCGTCCAGGAGTGGATTCGAGGATAAGGTTCGTGGCGCTCTTCGCGCGGCCATGCGCATCCTGCGTGGCCTGCGCCCTATAGTGGGCGTCAGCTGCTGCAGATGAAACCCTTTGCCTTTCACCATGATCGACCTCGCCGTCCTGCTCTGTGGATTCTCGATCTTCAGCGCCCTGCTGCTGGCGCTGACGCATTTCGCAGGCGAGTCGTATCGCGATCAGCGCCAGTCGCGTGACCCGGGTTTGCTGCTGTTGCTGACCCTGGGAGGGCTGCAGCTGGTCCACTTCGCCTGGCTCGGCCTGGGGCTGGACTGGGTGTCGGCATGGCCTTATCGCCTGATGTTGTTCCGCTATGCCGGCGAGTTCCGTGTAAGCCCCGACGCCGCCTGATGCGCCGCGCCAGGCGGCGTACCATGCTGCCACGCAGGCCCGGCGCCGCCGGACCCACCGAAACACGGACCGCAGACCATGCCGACAGCCGCATCGACCGACCCCTATCCCATCGGCACGCCCGGCCAGCCTTGGGGCGCGGCCGAGGTCCTGGCCTGGCGCGCCCGGCAGACGCGCCAGCGTCTCTACGAGACCGATGTGCTGCGCGCCGTCGAGGCCTTGCGCGCACGCTTCGACGTGATCGAATACGGTCGTCTCGACCACGATCCGCAGCGCTTTCCGCTGCTGGCGATCAGGAGCCGCGGCTGGCGCGACGACCTGCCCGTGGTGCTCGTGACCGGCGGCGTGCATGGCTACGAAACCAGCGGCGTGCACGGCGCGCTGCGTTTCGTCGAACGTCATGCCGAGCATTACGCCGCTCGCGCAAACCTGCTCGTCGCGCCTTGCGTGAGCCCCTGGGCTTACGAGGTGATCCAGCGCTGGAATCCGCATGCGGTCGATCCCAACCGCTCGTTTCATGCCGACAGTCCGGCGCAGGAGTCGGCGGCCCTGCTCGCGCTGATCGCCCCGCTGCGCGATCGCGTCCTGCTGCATGTCGATCTGCACGAGACCACCGACACCGACGAATCCGAATTCCGCCCGGCGCTGGCCGCGCGCGACGGCAAGCCCTACGAACCCGGCGAGATTCCCGACGGTTTCTATCTGGTCGACGACAGCGAACATCCGCAGACCGCGTTCCAGCAGGCCGTCATCGCGGCGGTGGCGCAGGTCACGCATATCGCACCGGCGGATCGCAATGGCGAGATCATCGGCTCGCGCGTGGTGGCGCCCGGCGTCATCGAATACGCGCTGCAGCCGCTGGGCCTGTGCGCGGGCATCACCGATGCGCGCTACAGGACCACCACCGAGGTCTATCCGGACAGCCCCTCGGCTACGCCCGAGCAGTGCATCGTGGCGCAGGTGACGGCGGTGTGCGCGGCCATCGACTACGCGCTGGCGCAGGCCTAAGCCCGCCGGGCCCGCGTTGCGAGCGGTGCCGGGTCCGACGCCCGTTGCGAACACTTATCGCTACGTTTGACGTTTCGTCATGAAAAATTTCGGGGCGGCATACTGCGCACACATTTTCTGAGTGGATGGATGTCATGCAAGGTTCGGCGGCGGTGGTGGCGTGTCTCGAAAAGCTCCTGCGTGGAGAGCTGATGGCGCGCGACCAGTACTTCATCCACTCGCGCCGCTATGCCGATCTGGGCCTGCACAAGCTCTACGAGCGCCTCGATCACGAAATGCAGGAAGAAACCGCGCACGCCGACGTGCTGGTGCGCCGCATCCTGTTCCTGGACGGCGAGCCGGACATGCGCCCGCTGCCGTTCACCTCGGGCAAGACCGTCGAGGAAATGCTGCAGAAGGACCTCGACACCGAGTACGAGGTGCGCCAGAACCTGCAGGACGCCATCGCCCTGTGCGAGAGCGAGCGCGACTTCGTGACCCGCGACCTGCTGCTGCCGCAGCTCAAGGACACCGAAGAAGATCATGCGCACTGGCTCGAACAGCAGCTGGGCCTGATCAAGAGCATGGGCCTGCAGAACTACGTGCAGCTCAAGGCTCACATCGGCTGAGTGGTCGAGTCGTCCGCCACGGCGGGCGCTCCGGAGCGCGGGCGGCCTTGTACAGGCGCCCGCGTTTTTTGTGGCCTAGCTGTTGGCCTGCAGCGCCGTCGCGCCGGGCGGGGCGCGATGCGGCACGGCTTCGTCGGCGAGCGCCCGGTGCCGGCAGAAGTCGGCCATCGTCGCCAGCGCCGCGTCGCCCGATCGCAGAAAGAACGACTGCAGGTGAAACACGTGCCAGCGTGCTTCGTGGCGCTCCAGCGTCACCGCCACGCCCTGGCTCGCGGCGTGCTCGGCCAGGCGCGTGGAGTCGGACAGCAGAATCTCCTGCTCGCCGACCTGGATCAATATCGGCGGCAATCCACGCAGGTCGGCATCGAGCACCGAGTGCGAGCTGGGTTTGCCGTACCAGCCCAGGCCTTGCTGCAGCCAGCCGTTGCGGATCATGGGGTCGTCCTGCGCGAGCGTGCGCAGGCTGTCGCCGCGCAGCAGCGGGTCGGTCACCGGTGAGATCAGCGCGAGCCCGGCCGCTGTCTGGCCTTGCTCGCGCAGACGCAGTGCCAGGTCGAGCGCCAGCGCGCCGCCGGCGGAATCGCCGGCGATGACGATGCGATCGGTTGCGTAGCCGCGCCGGTTCATCTCGTGCAGGCAGGCCAGCGCATCGTCGACGGCGGCGGGGTAGGGATGCTCGGGCGCCAGGCGATAGTCGGGCAGCCAGACCGGCAGGCCCGAGTCGAGCGCGAGGCGGCTCGAGATGCTGCGATGAGTGCGCGGCCCGCCCAGGCAGAAGGCGCCGCCGTGCAGGTAGAGAATCGCGGCCGACGACGTATCCGCCGATGACGATGACCGGGGTGCCCGCACGATGTCCACACGCCGGCCCGCGATGCGCTCGCGCTGCACGTGGGCACCGAAGCGTGCCGGCATCAGCAAGGCGAACACGTCGACGACGCGACGTTGGAAGAACACCGGAAACGGCGGTCCGATGAAGGGGCGAAAGCCGAAGCGCAGTACCAGCCGCATCAGTTGCGCGCTGGCGCGCTCGAGCAGCTCGCGCGGTTCGGCGATGGTGACATGGCGATAGCCTGTGGCATCGGCGTCGACGTTGCTGCAGTGATAGGCGCTCAGGCTGGCGTGATGCGCCATCCAGCGATACGAGTATGTAAAGCCCGGCCAGTTGGTGCTGTTATGGCCATTGGCGTCCACGTACCAGCTCTTGCAGCCGTTCCACACCGTGCCGCCGAGCCGGCGCTGTACCTGTGCGTTGTAGCGTGTATAGCGGTTACCGCGCACTTCGATCGTGTTGACGCGCAGCGTCTTCATGTGGCGCAGGCAGCGCATCACGTGCGCGATCTGGCTTTCGAGCATGTAGACGATGGAGTTGTGCCCAAGATTGGTGTTGGGCCCATAAAGCATGAAGAAGTTGGGGAAGCCCGGAACCGTCAGGCCCAGGTAGGCCATGGCGCCGTTCTTCCAGGCGCGATTCAGATCGATGCCGTCGCGGCCGGTGATGCTCATCGGCGCGAGGAATTCGGTGGCGGCGAAGCCGGTGCCGTAGACGATGGCATCGACCTCGTGCACGCGACCGTCGATGGTTTCGATGCCCTGGGCGGTGACGCGGCGGATGCCGTCGGTGACGAGCTCGACGTTGGCGCGATTCATCGTGCCCAGGTAGTCGTCGCTGAGCAGGATGCGCTTGCAGCCGATGGGATAGTCGGGCACCAGCCGCGCGCGCAGCTCAGGATCGTGCACCTGCTGCTTGAGCATGCGCTGGAACGGCCATTCCACCGCGATCTTCATGAGTGAGGAGAAGCGCGTGAACGCCAGCGCGCGCATCTCGTAGCGCAGATAGATCTGCAGCCGGTGCAGGCGCGCCAGCAGCGGCACGGCGGCGAACAGGCGCTTCTCGATGCCGGTGTAGGCACGGTCGGCGCGCTTCATCATCCAGGCCGGCGAGCGCTGGAACACCTTGAGCAGGCCCACGCGCGGCGCGATGGCCGGAATGAACTGGATCGCCGAGGCGCCGGTGCCGATCACCGCCACGCGCTGGCCCTCGAGCGCGTACTGCGGGTCCCAGTCGGCGGAGTGAAAGCTGCGGCCGGCGAAATCCTGCAGGCCCGGAATATTGGGCAGCGCGGGCCGGCTCAGCTGGCCCACGCCGCTGATCAGGATGCGCGACCGCAGTTCCTCGCCGCTGCGCAGCTGCACGCGCCAGAGCTGGCCCTGCTCGTCGTAATGCGCGCTCTGCACCTCGGCGCCGAAGCGCAGGTGTCGCAGCAGG
>JALRLM010000428.1 GCA_023254435.1 Hydrocarboniphaga sp. | reverse complement strand
CAGCAGCGCATCGCGCATCTGCTGGGCGGCGCCGGCGAAGCGCGACAGGATCAGTACCCCGGGGTCGGCGTGATCCTGTGCGGCGACGTATTCCTTGGCGACCAGATTCATGCCATCGCGCATCGGCGTGACCAAGCCGATGCGGCTGGCCCGGTAGAGCCCGGCCAGACGCCGCCTCGGAATGGCCTCGTTGACATAGCGCACCGGCACCCAGTCCACCTTGCCGAAATGGCCGTTGATGGATGCCGCGTGCTGTTCGAGCTCGCGCCGGAAGTCGCGGTAGGCGGTGACTTCGCCGCGACTGATCGGGGCGACCTGCAGGTAAGTGATGCGGCCGTGAGCTTCGGGATGCAGTTCCAGCAGCTGCTCGTAGGCATTCATGCGACGCACTAGCCCCTTGGTGTAGTCGAGCCGGTCAACGCCGATGATCTGGTCGCGATCGCGCAAAAACTGCCGCATGCTCTGGTACTCACGCTCGCCGTGTGCAGAGAAAGCGAAGTCGTGAAAGCGCGCGCTGTCGATGCCGACCGGAAAAGCGCGGATCTGCAGACGTTTGCCGAAGGCCTCCATCCAACCGTCACCGACCCGGCCACCGAGGTCCTGCTCCACGTAGGCGGCCAGGCGCTTGACGTCGTCCTCGATCTGGAAGCCCACGAGGTCGTAGTCGAACAGGGCTTCCACCAGTGAGCGATGCTGCGGCAGCGTGGTCAGCAGTTCGCGTGGCGGAAACGGAATGTGCAGAAAGAAGCCCAGACGCTGCCGAGCGCCGAGTTGACGCAGCTTGCGACCGATCGGAAACAGATGATAGTCGTGGATCCAGACTAGATCGTCATCGTTCAATAGTGGCAGCAGCGCGCGCGCAAACGTGCCATTGACGCGCTGGTACGCCATGTAATGGGAGCGGTCGTAGCCCGTCAGATCGAGTCGAAAATGAAACAGCGGCCACAGGCAACGGTTGGCGAAACCGGAGTAGTAGTCATCGTGATCGGCCTGGGTCAGGTCGAGCGTCGCGATGGTGACCTCGCCGTCGCCCGTCACGTGCGGCTGATCGCTCGCGTCAGCTACGGTTTTGCCGCTCCAGCCAAACCACAGGCCGCAGTTTTCGCGTAGCGCGTCGGCCAGCGCCACAGCCAGGCCACCCGCCAGCGGTGCCGCGCGCAGCGAGCTGACGCGATTGGAGACAGCGACGAGCCGCCTCATTTCGCGCTGCTCCGCAAGGCATCGAGGCTGTTCGCGAGCCAGGCGTGCACGGCGGCGACATCGGCCAGCCGATGATGCGCGGCGGTAACAGCCTCGCCGACGCGGATGCCGATGCCCCCGAGTGACTGGACGGCCACGATGGCGTCCTCGTCCGTGGTGTCGTCGCCGGCGAAAAACAGCCGGCGGCCGGCAAACGGGGCATTTCCGGCCAAACGGCGCAAGGCGCTGCCCTTGTCGATGCCGCGTGGCCGGGCCTCGTAGACGCAATGGCCGCTCAGCAGGGCAAAACCGAGCGCTCCGGCCACTTCGGTCAGCGCGGCGCGGCAGGACTCCTTCTGCTCGGGGGCCTGGCGGTAATGCAGGGCAATGCCCCCGACCTTGTCTTCGACAAGTACGCCGGGCTGGTCTCGGTAGCGCTGGCGCAGATGCGCCACCTGTGCGGCGATACGCGGATCGGCGGCGGCCTGCGGTGCGGGGCCGGGTTCGAGCCGTTCCTGCGAACCGTGCATGCCAGCCCCGGCGACTTGCAGTGGGGCGAGCCATCGATCGAGTGACTCGAGCCTGCGGCCAGTGATCACGCCCAGCGCGCCACCGAGGCAATCGCGAAGATTCTGGAGGGTGCCGATCAGTGAACCGGCGATGTCGAGTGCGTCGGGCGTCTCCGCCAGCTCCACCAGCGTGCCGTCGAAGTCGAGCAGCAGGCCATCACGCGAGGTTAGCGTGGGGGGGGCCTCTCCCTGTCGATTCGATGCGGGATCCGATGGGGGCGGAATGACTGTCCTGTTAGGTACGTCATCCATGGTGGGGCCAGAGTAACCCGAAAAGCAGGCCTAGACCTGAATCCATGGGCTGGACGGATTGTCCAGTGTCAGTTCCGGCGATCGGTGTACTTGAGCTTTTTGGGGCTGCTGCATAAGATAGGCGGCTGTAACAACGCTTGGCTTGCCTTGTGCTCCATGGAGTCCGGGCAGCCGGCCCTAGGTTCGAAGAGCATCGGTATGAGGTTCTTCGCTGTCGCCCGGTCGGGATGCCGGGTTCACTGGAGATAGCAGCATCGCCCTGGAACGTGAAGACCGGCGCAACGAGCAGATCACAGCGCCGCGCGTACGAGTGATTGCAGACGACGGCTCGCAGGCCGGCATCATGCTGACGCGTGATGCCATCGCGCGGGCTGAAGAGCTGGGCATGGACTTGGTGGAAGTCTCGCCCAACGCCGATCCGCCGGTCTGCAAGATCATGGACTACGGCAAGTACATCTACCAGAAGGACAAGGCCCAGCACGCTGCCAAGCGCAAGCAGAAGCAGATCCAGGTCAAGGAAATCAAGTTCCGTCCCACCACGGAAACCGCCGACTACGACACCAAGCTGCGCGCCGCGCAGCGGTTCATCGAAGAAGGCGACAAGGTCAAGGTTACGGTTCGCTATCGCGGTCGCGAAATGGCGCACCAGGAACTCGGCATGCAGTTGATGGACCGCGTCAAGGGCGATCTCGAAGCCATTGCCGTGGTCGAGCAGTACCCCAAGATGGAAGGCCGCCAGGCCATCATGGTTCTGGCAGCCAAGAAGCGCTGAGACGTCGCAAGACGATTCGGATGCTGCGATGGCGAGCCTCTCGCCATCGCCCATAAGAAGTCCTGCCGGAGGTACGGCGGGCCCGGTCAGCTCGGCAGGCATGCCGATGTGAAGCCGGCAACACAAACTGGAGTTGTTCAATGCCCAAGATGAAAACCAACAAGGGCGCGGCGAAGCGCTTTTCCAAGACCGGAAAAGGCGGCTTCAAGCGCAGCCACGCGTTCAAGCGCCACATCCTGACCAAGAAGAATGGCAAGACGGTTCGCCAGCTTCGCGGCGAAGCCCAGGTGCACGCTTCTGACGTCAAAGAAGTGAAGCAGCTGCTTCCCTACGCCTAAGGAGAACGAACGATGGCACGTGTCAAACGCGGCGTGACGGCTCACGCCAAGCACAAGAAGCTCCTCAAGAAGGCCAAGGGTTACTACGGCGCGCGCTCGCGCGTGTTCCGTGCTGCCAAGCAGCAGGTCATCAAGTCGGGCCAGTACGCTTACCGCGATCGTCGCGTGAAGAAGCGTGAGTTCCGTGCGCTGTGGATTCAGCGTATCGGCGCCGCGACCAAGGAACTGGGCCTGTCGTACAGCCTGTTCATCAACGGTCTGTCGAAGGCCGGCATCGAGCTGGACCGCAAGGTTCTGGCCGACCTCGCCGTCAACGACAAGCCCGGCTTTGCGGCGCTCGTGGCCCAGGCCAAGGCGCAGCTGGCCTGATCCATCGCGGCTGCGGATCGTGACGGCATGTCGCGTTCCGCCAGCTTGAAAGGTGGAGTTTGTAAGGGGAGCGCCTTTAAGGTGGCTCCCCTTCTTCATTTCTGGACGTGCCGATCACGTCGCCGGGCGTCAAGCCGGGCGGCTGCGTGCATCGGCGCGGGTTCAAGGGAGCCGCAATGAGTGACTCGCTTACGCTGCTGGAGCAGCAGGCGCTCGCCGCCATCGTCGACGTGACCGATTCGCGCGTGCTGGAACAGCTGCGCGTGGACTACCTGGGCAAGAAAGGCCAGGTCACCGAACTGCTCAAGCAGCTCGGCAAGATGGCGCCGGAAGACCGCAAGGCCTTCGGCGATCGCGTCAACAAGACCAAGGACGCGATCTGGCAGGCCGTGGAGGCACGCTCCGCGCAGCTGGCCGAGGTGGCGCTGCAGGCTCAGCTCGCGGCCGAGACCATCGACGTGACGCTCTCCGGCCGTGGCGAAACCGCCGGCGGCATCCATCCGCTGACGCGCACCATCGCGCGCATCGAGCGCCTGTTCAACGAACTGGGCTTCGAGACCGTGGAAGGCCCCGAGATCGAGGACGATTTCCACAACTTCGGTGCGCTGAACATTCCCGAAGCGCATCCGGCGCGCGCGATGCAAGACACCTTCTATGTGAAAGGTGGCGCGCAGGTGCTGCGTACGCACACCAGCCCGGTGCAGATCCGCACCATGGAGCGCTACGTGCGCTCGGGGATCAAGCCGCCGATCCGCATCATCTGCCCGGGGCGCGTCTATCGTAAGGACTCCGATCGCACGCACAGCCCGATGTTCCATCAGGTCGAAGGTCTCTACGTGGCCGAGAACGTGGCGTTCTCCGACTTGAAGTACGACCTCATGACCTTTCTCTCGCGCTTCTTCGAGCGCGATGCCGAGGTGCTGTTCCGCCCGAGCTATTTCCCGTTCGTGGAGCCTGGCGCCGACGTGCACATGAAGCTCGAAGGGCGCTGGCTGGAGCTGCTGGGTTGCGGCATGGTGCATCCCAAAGTCTTCGAGGCCGTCGGCCTCGACCCTGAGCGCTACACGGGTTATGCGTTCGGCATGGGCGTGGAACGCCTGGCCATGCTGCGCTACGGCGTGACCGACTTGCGGCAGTTCTTCGAAAACGATCTGCGCTTCCTCGAAGCCTTCAAATAAGGGATCGCCAGAACATGAAAATTTCCGAAAACTGGCTGCGCGAGTGGGTGAACCCGCAGGCCGGCACGCAGCAGATCGCCGAGCGTCTTGTGATGGGCGGACTGGAGCTCGAAATCGAGCCGGCCGTGGCCGAGCTGGCCAGCAAGGTCGTGGTCGGTCGCATCGTCTCGATCGCCCCGCATCCGAACGCCGACAAGCTGCGCGTCTGCCAGGTCGATGCCGGTGCCGGCGGCATGCCCACCATCGTCTGCGGCGCAGCCAACGCGCGTGCCGGACTGCTCGCACCGGTCGCACTGCCCGGAGCCAGGCTGCCGGGTGGCATCGAGATCAAGGTCGGTGAACTGCGCGGTGTCGAGTCGCAGGGCATGCTCTGTTCGGCCAAGGAACTGGGCCTGGCCGAGAAATCCGACGGCCTGATGGAGCTGGACGCCGATGCGCGGGCCGGCACGCCGATCGAGCAGTACCTGGACCTGAACGATCAGATCCTGCATCTGGAGCTGACGCCCAATCGCGGCGACTGCCTGTCGGCGCAGGGCCTGGCGCGCGAAATCGCCGCGCTCTACGGCCTGCAGCTGACGCGTCCGCGCATCAAGCCGGCCGTGGTCGTGCGTGAAAGCCGCTTCGCGGTCGAGATCGAGAATCTGGCCGACACGCCCAATTTCGCCGGCCGCGTGATCGAGGGCCTGAACCCCAAGGCGCGCACGCCCGACTGGATGCGCGAGCGCCTGCGTCGCAGCGGCGTGCGCAGCATCCATCCGCTGGTCGACATCACCAATTACGTGATGCTCGAGCTCGGCCAGCCCATGCACGCCTATGACGCCGACAAGCTCAAGGGTACGGTGCGAGCGCGTCGCGCCAAGACCGGCGAGCGCGTCACCCTGCTCAACGACCAGGAGATCGAGCTGCAGCCGGTCGATCTGGTGATCGCCGACGACCGTGGCCCCTTGGGTCTGGCCGGCGCGATGGGCGGCGCCGCCTCGGCGGTATCGGCCACGACGACGCGCGTGCTTTTCGAGTCGGCCTGCTTCAGCATGCCGGCCGTGGCCGGCGTCGGCCGCCGTCACAAGCTGAGCTCGGACGCGCTGTACCGTTTCGAGCGCGGCGTCGATCCCGAGCAGCAGCGTGCGGCGCTGGAGCGCGCCACCGAACTGGCGATCCAGATTTGTGGCGGCGAAGCCGGACCGATCACGCACACGGGCCGCACCCAGCCCGAAGTGGTCCAGGTCGGCCTGCGCCAGACGCGCCTCAAGCAGCTGCTGGGCCACGAGATTCCGGCGCGTGAAGTGGAAGCCCTGCTGGCGCGCCTGCATATCAGTGTCGTGCAGTCCGACGTCGGCGCCTGGCGCGCCAAGATTCCGAGCTGGCGCCCGGACTTGCGCATCGAACCTGATCTGATCGAAGAAGTAGCGCGGCTGTACGGCTACGACCGCATTCCGGCCAAGCCCTACGCGGCGCGCCTGCCGGTCTCGCGCCCGTCGGAGACCGAGCGCAGCGGCGCGCGCGTCAAGGACGTGCTGGTGGCGCGTGGCTGGCAGGAGATCGTCACGCTGGCCTTCGCCGAGCAGCGCCTGCAGTCGGCGCTGGCGCCCGAAGTGCAGTCCATCGCCCTCGACAATCCGCTGGCCGACACCCACGCGCTCATGCGTGGCACCTTGTGGAGTGGCCTGATCACGGCCTGGTTGCACAACCGTGCGCGCCAGGTGCCGCGCCTGCGCCTGTTCGAAGCCGGCGTCGTGTTCGCGGACGAGGGCGGGGTCGTGGTGGAGCGGTCGCGCCTGGCCGGCCTCGCCGCCGGTCCGGTCGCCTCGCGGCAGTGGGGGCAGCCCGTGCGTGCCGTGGACTTCTATGACCTGAAGGCCGACATCGTCGCCTTGG
>JALRLM010000407.1 GCA_023254435.1 Hydrocarboniphaga sp. | reverse complement strand
TCGGATCAGATTGTTCCGGGCACTTTCGAGTACGCGGTGAACTACCTGGTGGATCACAAGATCGATCTGTCGGTGTTCGATGCGCGGTATCACAACGATGTGACCGGTGCGTCGGCATATCACCCCGGGGTCCTGCTCAAGATCGTGCTGCTGGGCTATGCGCGCGGCCTGGTGTCGTCGCGCGATATCGAGTGGGCCTGCCGTGAGAACGTGGTGTTCATGGCGCTGTCGGGGGATGCGCAGCCGCACTTCACCACCATCGCCGCGTTTGTGGCGCGCTTGCCGGATGAAATCACGTCGGTGTTTCGCAACGTGCTGCTGGTGTGCGACGAGCAGGGACTGATCGGCAAGGAGTTGTTTGCGGTGGATGGAATTACGGTGACACTTCACTCATTCATCGATATCTGAAAGCAAAATGATGGCGTTGTACTTTTAGCGGACTGGCGCAACGACTCGTTTTACCGAGTGGTTGCGCCACCGACGAACTGCACAACACAAAAAAGCGCCCCGACCGTTAGGCCGGGGCGCTGTCGTTACGAACACTGAGAACCACCTGCGTTGAATCATTCAGTGATCCGAGACCTCGACACGCTGTCGCTAGAATCGAGCGAACCGCCCCGGCTTTCCCGGATGCTCGGTGGTATGGATCACGCCGCCATGGCCAGACTCGGGACTTATAAGTAGCCGGCTACTTCGGCCTGCTGGCGGGATGTGGCGTCTCAGTAAGCACTCGCCGTCGGCCGCACCACGATCTCGCTGACATCGACTTCCTGCGGCTGCTCGATGGCATAGCGCACTGCGCGGCCGATGGCTTCGGGCGGGATGGCGACCTTTCGCCAGTCCACCATCGCGGCCTGCGAGGCGGGATCGGTGATGGTGTTGGCCAACTCCGAAGTCACCACGCCAGGCGAGATCACGGTCACGCGCAGATAGTCGGTCTCCTGGCGCAGGCCGTCGGAGATCGCCCACACCGCGTACTTGCTGGCGCAGTAGACCGCGCAGCCCGGCCACACTTGATGCGCGCCGATCGAGGCGAGGTTGATGATGTGGCCCGCGCGCTCGGACTGCATGCCCGGCAGCACGGCCGCGATGCCGTTGAGCACGCCGCGGATGTTGGTGTCGATCATGGTGTCCCACTCGTCGGTCTTGAGCGCGGCCAGCGGCGACAGCGGCATCACGCCGGCATTGTTCACCAGCACGTCGACGCGGCCGTAGATGTCCTTCGCGGCGGCGACGAAGCCGGCGAAGTCCTCGCGCGAACTCACGTCGAGCGCGCGGATCGCGGCAACGCCGCCGGCCGCTTCGATGTCGTGCTTGAGCGCCTGCAGGCGGTCGACGCGGCGGGCGCCCAGCATCAGGCGCGCACCGGCGGCGGCCAGCGTGCGCGCAACGCCTTCGCCGATGCCGCTGCTGGCGCCGGTGATCAGCACGACCTTGTCGTGCAGGGACTGAACCGGGGTGGTGGTCGTGGACATGTTCATGGCTCCTGGTGGTGGCCCCGGCGAGTGCCTTGGGGCGGTGGAGCTACTGTGATTGCTGCGGAGGATCGGGCAGTAGAACGGTCCTTCGCGATGCTTGCACGATTCTTCGAAATCGCCCTGCCGGGGCTGTGCGCCAATCGCGCATTCAGCGACAATCCCGTCGTCAATTCGGGGAGCAAGCCCATGAATTCAATCGGTGAAATGGCCGAACTGATGCGCCGCCACAGCCCCGGAGACGGTGTGCACGCCACACCCATTCCCGCGCTGGCGATCATCCGTAGTGCCCAGCCCACGCAGCCGCTGCACCTGCTGCACCAGCCGGCCCTGTGTGTGATTGCACAAGGCGCCAAGCGCGTCATGCTGGGTGAGCGCGTCTACGACTACGACTCGGACAAGTACCTCGTGGTGTCGGTGGACCTGCCGCTGGGCGGCCACGTCACGCAAGCCAGCCGCGAGGCGCCCTACCTGTGCGCGCGGCTGGACTTCGATGCCGTGGCGCTGGCGACGGTTGCGGCCGAACTGGCACTGCCGCGAGGCGCGCGTGGCGACACGCCGCCGGGGCTCTACGTGAGTCCGACCACGAGCGAACTCGCCGATGCGATGCTGCGCCTGCTGCGGTTGCTCGACACGCCGGCCGACATCGCCTTCGTGGCGCCGCTGATCACGCGCGAGATCTACTACCGGCTCATGCTGGGCCCGCAGGGTGATGCGCTGCGCCGCATCGCCGCCGCCGACGGCAAGCTGCAGCAGATCAGCCGCGCCATCGACTGGATCAAGCGCCACTACATGGAGCCTTTCAGCATCGACACCGTCGCCGCCGAGGCGCGCATGGGCAGCACGGCGTTTCACCAGTACTTCAAGGCGGTGACGCAGCTGAGCCCGCTGCAGTACCAGAAGCAGCTGCGCCTGCAGGAAGCACGCAGCCTGATGCTGGGTCGCGCGCTCGACGCCGCGCAGGCGGGCTTCGAGGTGGGCTACGAAAGCGCCTCGCAGTTCACGCGCGAGTACAGCCGCCTGTTCGGTGCGCCGCCGGCGCGCGACGTGGCGCGGCTGCGCAGCAGCGCGGGCGTGATGGCCGGCGCGTAAAAGCAGAAGCCCGCGCGATGTCCCTCATCGCGCGGGCCCGTGGAACGGGTCGCGAGCCACCGTTCCGTTGTTGCCGTTTGCCGTTGAGACCGAGGCCGTCGAAACCGGGGCCGTCGAAACGGTGAGCTGCGCGGTTGCGCGGATCACGGCCTCACGAAAACCCTGTGTGCTCAGCGATCGTCGTCCTGCACGATCACGGGCACCGTCGGGCGCACCGGCAGGGCGACACCGCTGGCGGCACCGAAGACGATGCTGAAGCGCTTGCTCGCCTCGCGGCGCGTGTCGTCGATCAGCGGCACCTGCAGCGTCTTGTTTCCACTCTCGCCGTCGGCCCAGCGCAGCGCGCCGCTGCTCGACACGTAGTCGATGCCGGCGCGTGCGCTGCCGTCGATGCTCACGTAGTTCACGCTCGCGGCGCCGCAGGCCCCGAGTTCGCGCGACACGCTCAGCGTCACGCTGCCGGCCGACTCGTTGACCGTGTAGAGGTCCTGGCGCAGCGCCAGGCGGCCGGCGCCGCCTTCGCAAACCTGCGCGGGCAGCAGGAAGGACGCGACGTTGGGATCGTGGTCGCTGACCTGGTCGGCATAGTCGGCGTTGATGTGCACGACGTCGGCCTGCGCGTCCACCGCGTCCTGCACCAGTGCGGGGCTGACCAGCAGATGATCGAGCGTCTGCGAGTTGCCATCGAAGACGTAGCTGTAGCGCTCCTCGGCCGGCAGCTGCTCGTCGACGAGATCGATCAGCACGGGCGTGTCACCGCCTTTCACGATCGGCAAAGGCGGCAGGAAGCTGAACTCGTTGAGATCGCCCAGCACCACGACCTTGGCCTGCGCGTCGGTGGCCAGCACGGCGTCGACGAAGTCGTTGACCACCTGCGCCTGCTGCTCGCGCTGATCCTGGCTGCCGTTGACGGACGGCTGCACGCGGCCGTACAGCGGCGTGCCGCCGCCCTTGGACGCCCAGTGGTTGTTGACGGTGACGATGCGATGGCCGTTGAACTCGAATACCGCCGCCAGCGGTTTGCGTGAAGCCTGCCAGGCGATGTTGGTCGGATCGACGCGACCCGGCGACAGCGTGAGCGCCAGTGCGTCGTTGTCGTCGAGCGCGGGCGCGGTGGCGTCGTCGGCATCGCCGCTGCCCTGAGTGCCCGGCACCAGCGACACGCGCGCACCCTGGTACAGATAGGCCACGCGGATATTGCCGCCGGGCTGGCCGCCGTCCTGGTTGTTCTGCGGCGCGATGTCGAAGCCCGTGTAGCTCGGTCCACCCGCTGCCGTGATGGCGGCGACGAGCCGGCTCAGCGTGGCCGCCGAGGTGGTCACGCCGTCGTCGCTGCAGCCGTCCTCGTCCTGCACTTCCTGCAGCGCGACGATGTCGGGCGCGTGCAGGTGATTCACGATCTGCGCGGCGATGGCGTCGAACTTGCCGTCGGCCACGTCGGTGTCGTTGCAGATGGCCGCGGCGTTGTGATCCTCGTCGGCATCGTTGGGATCGAGGTTCTCGACGTTGTAGTTGGCGATGCTCAGGCGATCGGCGCCCGTCGCCACGTCGGCGCTCTCTCGCGGCAGCGCGGCGCTGGTGAAGCTCGGCGCAGCGGCAGGCAGGACCTCGTAGTTGCCGAAGTCGTAGGACACCACACCGATCAGCGATGCGGCCGTGTCGCCGACGCTGGCGGCCGGCATGCTGCCGAACAGCACGTCGTCGAACTGGATGCGCTCGGGGTTGTAGTCGATGCCGGCTTCGCGCTCCACCAGCGTGATGCCGCCGCGCGCGTTGACGCCGGTGGCGTTCTCGCCGGCATCGGCGATCACCCACACTTCGCCGTAGCCGTTGCGTGCGCCGGTGACCTGCGCGTTGCGCACTTCCACCAGCATGCCTTCGAGCGACTCGTAGAAGTCGAGTCCGTCGTTGGCCGGATCGTAGGTGGTCTGGCTCGCCACTTCGACCGAGCCGTCGGTGTCGTCGTCGATGACCTGCGTCGGAATGGCGCGGCCGCCGCTGCCCAGGCGTGTCGGCGCGATCGTGGTGTTGGTGAACAGCACATCGGTCGGCGCGGTGATGGTGGCGTTGCCGATCTGCGTGATGCTGACGTTGTCGGTGCTGGTGCCGCCCGGACGATATTCGCTGACCGTGCCCGTCACGATCACGTCCTGACCGACGCTGACGGTGGGCGCGATGTTGGTGAACACGAAGATCGCATCCGACGTGGCGTCGTCGCCGTCGCCATCGGGATCCTGCAGGTAGAAGCCGCGGCCCGAGGTATTGCGCAGCGCCGTAACGATGCCGCGCGTGCTCACGCTCTGGCCCGCCAGCGGCGAGACATGCGAGCGGCCCTGAATGTCGTAGATGCGCGTCAGCGGCGGCGGCTCGCTGCTGCCGCAGGCGCCTTCGCCGATGCAGCCCAGACCATCGAAAGTATCGACCGCAAAGCCCGTCCACTGCGTGGCCGGATCGAAGGCATCGTTGCCGTTGGCGTCGCCGGCCGTGATGCCGGCCTTGCGACGCAGCGTGTTGTCGAAAGTATTGGCGGGATCGCTGCCCCAGCCGCCAGAGCCCGGATCGACGCCGATCTGACCGATCACGTCGAGCAGCGTGCTGCCCTGGCGCAGGGCCACGGCGTCGTTGCCGTTGAAGTTGAGGCTGCCCGAGGTCTGGTCGGCGCTGCCGGCGAAGCTCGCCGAGGTATGGCTCAGCACGAAGACGTCGCCCGGCGCGATGCTGCCCGAAAGATTGATGGTGCCGGTGGCGCTCGCGCTGCCGTTGGCGAACACCTGCACGCTGTAGCCCGACAGGTTCACGGCCGAAGTGCCGGTGTTGGCGATTTCGACGGCCTTGTTGTTGCTGCTGCCCTCGACGTATTCGGTGATGAATACGGCGGCCTGCGTGGTGGGGGCGGCGGCCAGCAGCAGGCCGGCCGTGGCGAAACGGCGTGACAGAGTGCGCATGAGTCCCTTCCTGCGAATCGTTGTGCGCGGCAGCCTGCCGCGGGAATATTGCGCGGCGATGATCAAGGGATGACGCCCGACGACGCGTACTCGGGTTTGCCCCAGGGAGGCGGTGCATGCTGGTCCGCGACATCGAAAAACTCTTGCGCCTGCTCGCCGCGGCAGAGCGCATCGACCTGCCGCTGTGGTTGCAGGGCGGCTGGGCCATCGACGCGCGGCTCGGCATCGTCACGCGAGCGCACCAGGACATCGACATCGCCTATCCGCGCGAGCGCGAATCGCAGTGGCTGGCGCTGCTGTCGGGCTTCGGCGCCATGCAGGTGCAACGCCTGGACTACGGTCTGCTCGTGCGCGTCGATGGCCAGCTGATCGACTGCGAGCCCTGCGATGGCGCGGGCCGCCACTACGAACTCGCCGGCCTGCCGCCCGGCAGCTGTCCCTGGGACAAGGCCGGGCGCATCGCCGGCGATCCGGTGCGCTGCGTGAGTTGGGAGGCGCTGCTGTGGGATTACTTCTTCTATCAGG
>JALRLM010000201.1 GCA_023254435.1 Hydrocarboniphaga sp. | reverse complement strand
CGGCGCTCGACCGCGTAATCCTTGGACAACAGGCCCTTGAGCGGCAGCGCGGCGAAGGCCGGATCGGCGTAGTACTTCGCGCGATCTTCGTAGGCCAGTTTCTTGGCCTCGATGAAGGTGTGCAGGTAGTCGGTGGTGCCGAAGCCCATCGCGCGCAGATCGTAGGGCTCCAACAGGTTGAGCATCTGCAGCACGGTGAGGCCCTGCGAATTCGGCGGCAGCTCCCACACGTCGTAGCCGCGATAGTTCGTCGACAGCGGCTGCACCCATTCGCTCTTGTGCGAGGCCAGATCCTCATAGGCCAGGAAGCCGCCCTGCGCCTGCACGTAGTCGGCGATGGTGTGCGCGATGCGGCCCTTGTAGAAGGCATCGCGACCGCCCTTGGCGACGGCCTCCAGCGTGTTGGCCAGGTTCTCGTTCTTCCAGATTTCGCCCTTGCGCGGCGCGCGGCCGTTCAAGGTCATCTGCTCGGTAAAGCCCGGGTAGGGCGACAGCAGCGGCACCGAGCGGTCCCAGTAATAGGCGATCAGCTCCGACACCGGAAAGCCCTTGCGCGCGTAGCCGATGGCCGGTGCCAGCACCGTCTTGAGCGGCAGGCGGCCGAACTTGGCGTGCAGCTCGGCCCAGCCGTCGACGCAGCCCGGCACCGTCACCGGCAGCGGTCCGCGCGGCGGAATGTGCGTGAGTCCGCGCTTGCCGAACTCCGCCAGCGTGAGCGCCCTGGGCGAGCGGCCGCTGGCGTTGAGGCCGTGCAGCCGGCCGGATTTGGGGTCCCAGACGATGGCGAACAGGTCGCCGCCCATGCCGTTGCCGGTGGGCTCCATGAGGCCCAGCGTGGCGTTGGCGGCGATGGCCGCGTCCACCGCCGAGCCGCCGGCCTTGAGGATGTCGAGCGCCACCTGCGTCGCCAGCGGCTGGCTGGTGGCCGCCATGCCCTGCGTGGCGATGACCTCCGATCGCGTGGCGAAGCTGCGGCCGGTGACGCGATCGGCCGCCGCGCTGGTGGGCGACCAGGTGGCCGTCAGCCCCACCGCGAGGCCGAGCGCGAAGGCCAGCGCGGACGAGGGGCGGCGCCAGGATCGGGACGGCTCCTTAGAAGGCGAGCGGGTGCGGACGGCGTGGCGACTGATCATTTTCGGCATATCAGGATGGCTAAATATTCCTTCGCAAGCTTACAGGGCTTCACTAGATTCGCGGCTCCACGAGACCAAGGATGCCGTGCCGATGGACAGGCCAGGCCGCAGAGCCCGCTCTCTATTTGCCCTGCCACTGGCGATCGCCGCATTGGCTGCGCTGTCGGCTTGCGAGGGCGGCGAGGCGGATGGCCTGCCGCTGCGCCTGGAAATCAGCCACGAGATCGCCGCACAGCCGCTGAAGCCCGGCGCCGAATACGCGCTGCCCACGGGCGAGCATCTGAGCGTGGATCGCCTGCGCTACTACCTGAGCAACTTTCGCCTGCATGCGCCCGATGGGCTGTGGTCCACGGCTGCGCACAGCGACGATGATGCACGCGGCTATTTCCTGGTCGACGAATCGCAGGCGACCTCGCGCGTATTCGACATCGCGGGCTTCGCGCCGGGGCAGTACGACGGCATCGAGTTCGTCATCGGCGTCGACGCCGCGCGCAACCGACAGGGCGCGCAGAACGGTGCGCTCGATCCGGCGCAGGGCATGTTCTGGACCTGGAACACGGGCTATATCTTCTTCAAGCTCGAAGGGCATTCGCCCGAATCGAGCGCTAAGGATCATCGCGTCGAATACCACATCGGCGGGGCCGATCTGCAGCGCACGGTCTATCTGCCGCTGGGCGGCAAGCCACTGCGCCTCGATGCCAGGCTGCTCGCCACCGTGCATCTGCAGGCCGACGTCGGACAACTGTTCCAGGGTGCTTCCGCGTTGCATCTGGCCGACAAGCCCACGGTGATGGACCCGGCCTCGGGTCGCGTGGTGGCCGACCGCTACGCCGCCATCTTTCGCGTCGACCATCTGCATCACCAACCGCGTCGCTGACGGACACCGATGCGATTGCGGCGATGGCGGTGGATTGCGTTGGCGCTGACGCTGACGTCAGGCACTGCGCTGATCGCGGCATCGGCGGCGGCCTCCGTTGAGGCCGCACTGCAGCCCGTCTCGCGCTGGTGGCAGAGCCTGTCCACGCCGCAGCTGCGCGTGCCCGAAGGCTGGCCACGTCCGCAGTACGACGCGCGCCACAATCCCGTCACGCGTGCCGGCTTCGAGCTGGGTCGCAGGCTGTTCTACGATCCGCTTCTGTCGCTCGACGGCAGCATCGCCTGCGCGAGCTGCCATCAGCAGTTCGCGGCCTTCGCGCACTTCGATCATCGCGTGAGCCATGGCCTGGCCGGCGCCAACGGCACGCGCAATGCGCCGCCGCTGTTCAACCTGGCCTGGCAGTCGAGCTTCATGTGGGACGGCGGCGTCACGCATCTGGAGCTGCAGCCGCTCGCGCCGCTGGCCAATCCCGTCGAGATGGGCGAGACGCTGCCGGCGGTGATCGCCAAGCTGCGACGCGACGCCGAGTATCCGGCCTTGTTCGCAGCGGCCTTCGGCAGCGATCACATCGACGGTCAGCGCTTTCTGCGCGCGCTGGCGCAGTTCCTGGCCACGCTGATCTCCGATGCCTCGCACTACGATCGTGTGCTCGCCGGCCGTGAGAGCTTCAGCGCCGCCGAGTCGCGTGGCTATGCCACGTTCCAGCAGCGTTGCGCTGCCTGCCACGCCGAACCGCTGTTCAGCGACGACGGCTACGCGCGCGACGGCATCGACAACGGTGATGCCGGACGCGCGCTGATCACCGCGCGCATCGAGGATCGCGGCCGCATGCGCGTGCCGAGCCTGCGCAACCTCGGCTACAGCGCACCCTACATGCACGATGGCCGCTACGACACGCTGGATCAGGTGCTGCAGCACTACGCGCACGGCATCCGCGACGCCGAATCCCTCGATGCGCGGCTGCCGCCCGCCGCCAGCCTGCGCGACGACGAGATCGCCGATCTGCTGGCTTTTCTCGACACGCTCAATGACCCGAACTTCATCGATGACCCGCGCTACGCCGAACCGTCCGCACGCTGAGCGCCGCGCCCTGCGCGCCGGCGTCGCGCCGCCCTCGTTCCCGCGCGGTCGGGCACCCGAGGTCTGTTCGCATCGACGTCCCGATGCCGTAGAGCGTATGGCCACTTTCGCGCAGACGGCGAAAGCGAAGCTGCGTATCGCCGCGCTGCTGGTGCTGGCTATCGCCGGCATGCAGCCGGTGCAGGCGCACGAAGGTCACGATCACGGTGACGCGCCCGCAGTGGCCATCGCGCAGCCGCTGCCGCCGCGCCTGAGCCTGCAGTCGCCGCGACTCGAAGTGGTGGTGACCACGCAGGAGCAGAACGGACACGGCGACCTGCTGATCTACGCCGACGACTACGCCAGCAACGCGCCCGCGCAAGGCCTGCGCGTCAGCTTGCGCGGCGCGGGTCGCGTGGTACAGGCCATGGAGCAGGAGCCCGGCCTTTATCGAGTCGATCTGTCGACGCTGGTCGACGAGCAGGCGCAGCACGTCGACATCGACCTGAGCCTGGTCGGCGCGCAGGGCGAAGACCATCTGCAGGGCCAGCTGCCCTTGCCGCAGCACAGGATGCAGCCGGCGCATCGGCTGCCGCGAACGCGAGTCGGAATCGCCGTCGGCGTGATCGCGACTGCGCTCGCGGTGTTCGTCGGCATGGCCGTGGTCCTCGTACGTCGTCGCCGCAAATGATCGAACGCATCGTCGAATGGAGCCTGCGCCAGCGCGTGCTGGTGCTGGTCCTGGCGCTGGTGCTCGTGGTGCTGGG
>JALRLM010000198.1 GCA_023254435.1 Hydrocarboniphaga sp. | reverse complement strand
GCCAGGTGCGTCATCTGATGCAGGGCGTGGTCAGCAAGGAAGGCACGGGCAACCGCGCCGCCATTCCGGGTTATCGCATCGCCGGCAAATCGGGCACCGTGCACAAGGTGTCGGAGAGCGGCGGCTACGCGCAGAAGCGTTATCAATCGGCCTTCGTCGGCATGGTGCCGGCCGAGAATCCGCGCCTGGTCGGCCTGGTGATGCTCGACGAGCCCAGCATCGGCGGCTACTTCGGCGGTGTGGTCGCGGCGCCGGCTTTCTCCACCGTCATGCAGGGCGCGCTGCGCCTGTTGCAGATTCCGCCCGACGATCCGTCGCCGGTGATTCCGGCCGCGCCGGTGCTCAACACCGTGGCATCGCTGGCGAACGGCGTGGCCGATGGAGCGCTGCAGTGAGCGCGCAGGCGATGTCGCTCAAGGCCCTGCTGGCCGGCTTCGGCGCGGCGGCACCCGATCTGCGCGTGAGCGGACTGGCGCTGGATTCGCGTCGGGTCACGCCGGGCGATCTGTTTCTGGCCGTGCGTGGCAGCGCGGCGCATGGGCTTACGCATCTGCAGCAGGCGCTCGACAACGGCGCCAGCGCGGTCGCCTGGGAGCCGGCGCCCGGCATCGCCGCACCGCAGATCGACGTGCCCGAATTCGCCGTCGACGATCTGGCGCGCCGCGTCGGCGACATTGCCGCCCGCTTCTATGGCGAGCCTTCGAAGCAGGCCTTCGTGTTCGGTGTCACCGGCACCGACGGCAAGACCTCCACCGCGCATCTGGTCGCGCAGGCGCTCGATCGCGTCGGTCGCGACACGGCTTATCTGGGCACCATTGGCTATGGCCGGCTCGACGCGCTGGCCGATGCCAGTCACACCACGCCCGACCCGATCTCGCTGCAGCGCTGGATCGCGCAGGTGGTGGAATCGGGCTGTACGGCGGTGTCGATGGAGGTGTCCTCGCACGCGCTCGACCAGAATCGCGTCGGCGGCGTCGCCTTCGACGCCGTGGCGCTGAGCAATCTGCAGCGCGATCACCTGGACTATCACGGCACACTCGAGAACTACGCGGCCGCCAAGCGCAAGCTGTTCGAGCCCGCCGATGCGCGCGCGCTGATCCTGAACCGCGACGATGCCGCCGGCGCGCGCTGGATCGCGGAGCTGTCGGCCTCCAGCGATCACGCTTCGCGCCTGATCGCCTACGGTCTCGACGGCGCGTCGGCGACCACGCCGCGCTACGTCATCGGCCGCGAGCTGCAGCTGCACGGCCATGGCCTGTCGCTGCAACTGGACACGCACGTCGGCGTCGCCACGCTGCAGGCGCCGCTGCTGGGCCGTTTCAACGCCTACAACCTCATGGCCGCGGCCGCCGTGCTGCTGTCCGCCGGCCTGCCGCTGGGCGTAGTCGTCGACGCGCTCTCGCAGTCGCGCACGGTGCCGGGTCGCATCGAAGGTTTTCGTGGACCGCGTGCCGAACCGCTGGTGGTGGTCGATTACGCGCACACGCCGCAGGCTCTGGAGCAGATCCTCAAGGCTGTGCGGGCGCACACCCTGGGCAAGCTGATCTGCGTGTTCGGTTGCGGCGGCGATCGCGATCGCGGCACGCGGCCGCTGATGGGCGCGGCGGCGCAGCAGTTTTCGGATGCGGCCATCGTCACCGATGACAATCCGCGCTCCGAGAAGCCCGAGGCCATCGTCGCCGACATCCTGGCCGGCATGTCGGGTGGCGCTGTGCCGCGCGTGATCCACGATCGCGCGCAGGCCATCGAAACCGCCGTGCGCGAAGCCGGCGCGAACGACGTCGTCGTCGTCGCCGGCAAGGGTCACGAGGACTATCAGATCGTCGGCAGCGAGCGCCGCGACTTCTCCGACCGTGCCTTCGTATCGGCCCTGGTCGGCGCCACGCAAAAGGGGCGCGCATGAGCCTGCCGATGCCGCGCCTCTCCGACGTCGCCGCACGCCTGGGCACGAGCCTGTATGGGGCCGACGCGAGCTTCGCGCGCGTGATTTCCGATACGCGCCAGCTGCAGGCGGGCGATCTGTTCGTCGCGCTTGTGGGCGAGCGCTTCGACGGTCACGACTATCTGGCCGAGGCCGCGCGCCTGGGCGCGGTCGGTGCCATCGTGTCGAAGCTCGTCGACGCGCCGATCGCGCAGATCGTCGTGGCCGACACGCTGGCTGGCCTGCAGGACTACGCACGCAGCTGGCGCGGCGATTTCGCCGGCGCCGTGGTCGGCATCACCGGCAGCAACGGCAAGACCACGACCAAGCAGCTCGTGGCCGCGGTGCTCGCCGCGCGTGGCAGCGTGCTGGCCACCGAAGGCAATCTCAACAATCACATCGGCGTGCCGCTGACGCTCGCGCGCCTGCGCGACCAGGCCAGCGCGGTGATCGAAATGGGCGCCAATCATCCGGGCGAAATCGCGGCGCTGGCCGCCATCGCGCGTCCGCGCATCGGCGTCGTCACCCAGGCCGGCGACGCGCATCTGGAAGGCTTCGGCTCGCGTGCCGGCGTGGCGCGCGCCAAGGGCGAGATGTTCGAATCACTGGGCGAGGGTGGCATCGCCATCATCAATGCCGACGACGCTTACGCCGGACTGTGGTCGCAGCTCGCCGGTGCGGCGCGCCCGATTCGCTTCGGTTTGTCGCCACAGGCCGACGTGCGGGCCGACGACATCGCGCAGCACGAATTCGACGACGGTCGCAGCGGCATGCGCTTCATGCTGTCCACGCCCGACGGTCGTGCGCCGGTGCTGATGCCGCTGCCGGGTCGTCACAACGTGCTCAATGCACTCGCCGCCGCGGCCTGCGGCCACGCGCTGGGCCTGTCGCCGCAGCAGATCGCCGACGGCATCGCGCAGGTGCAGCCGCCCAAGGGCCGCGTGGGCTACAAGCTCACCGCCGGCGGCGCACGCGTGATCGACGACAGCTATAACGCCAAT
The DNA here is from genome assembly GCA_023254435.1 of Hydrocarboniphaga sp. Taxonomy (GTDB): domain Bacteria; phylum Pseudomonadota; class Gammaproteobacteria; order Nevskiales; family Nevskiaceae; genus Hydrocarboniphaga. Next base: position 8,684 of record JALRLM010000198.1, on the reverse strand, counting down.
CCGACCTCGCTGGCCGCCGGCCTGCAGTTGCTGGCCGCGATGCCGGGCCAGCGCTGGGCCGTGCTGGGCGGCATGGGCGAGCTCGGCCCGCAGTCCGACGCGCTGCATGCCGAAGCCGGCAGGCTCGCGCAGGCGCTGGGCCTGGACCGGCTCTACGCCGTGGGGCCGATGGCCGCGCATTACGCCAGCGGTTATGGCGGGCAGGCGCGCATCTATTCGACGCACGAGGCACTCGCGCAGGCGCTGCTGGCCGATCTGGCCGGCGTCGCCGATGCGCAGGCACTCGCGCTGCTGGTCAAGGGATCGCGCGCCGCGCGCATGGAAACGATAGTCCAGGCGCTGGTGGGCGGCGCCGACGGGGGAATGCACTGATGCTTTATCACCTGGCCGAGTTGCTGAAAACGCATGTCAGCGGCTTCAACGTGTTCGGCTACCTCAGCGTGCGCGCGATCCTGGGCGTGCTGACGGCGCTGATTTTTTCGTTCACGTTCGGGCCGTGGATGATCCGCAAGCTGCACGACTTCAAGTTCGGGCAGGTGGTGCGCGAGCTCGGTCCCAAGTCGCATCAGGCCAAGACCGGCACGCCGACTATGGGCGGCGTGCTGATCCTGGCCGCGATCAGCGTCGCCACGCTGCTGTGGGCCGACCTGAGCAATCGCTTCGTCTGGTTCGCGCTGCTGGTGACGGTAGCCTTCGGCCTGGTCGGCTTCGCCGACGACTACATCAAGATCAAGCATCGCCGTAACCTGGGCCTGACCGCGCGCCAGAAATATTTCTGGCTGTCGCTGGCCGGCTTCGGCACCGCGATCGCCATCTTCTACACGGCCAAGACGCCGGCCGAGACGATGCTGATCGTCCCGATGCTCAAGGGCGTGGCGCTGCCGATGGGCGCCTTCTTCATCATCTGGGCTTATCTGGTCATCGTCGGCACCAGCAACGCGGTGAACCTGACCGATGGCCTCGACGGTCTCGCCATCATGCCCTGCGTGCTGGTGGCGTCGGCGCTCGCGGTGTTCGCCTATTGCACGGGCAACGTCAAGTTCGCCAACTACCTGAGCATTCCCTACGTCGCCGGTGTCGGCGAACTGGTGATCTTCTGCACCGCCATCGCCGGCGCGGGCCTGGGCTTTCTGTGGTTCAACGCCTATCCGGCGCAGGTGTTCATGGGCGACGTCGGCGCGCTGGCGCTGGGCGCCGCACTGGGTGTGGTCGCCGTGCTGGTGCGCCAGGAACTCGTGCTGGTGGTCATGGGCGGCGTGTTCGTCGCCGAGACGCTGTCGGTGATGATCCAGGTCGGCTACTTCAAGTACAGCGGCGGCAAGCGCATCTTCCGCATGGCGCCGCTGCATCATCACTACGAACTCAAGGGCTGGCCCGAGCCCAAGATCATCGTGCGCTTCTGGATCATCACGCTGATCCTCGTGCTGATCGGTCTGTCGACGCTCAAGATCCGATGACCGACGCGCGCCCCACCGCAAGTCCTCGCTACGCCGGCCGGCATCTGCTGGTCGTGGGGCTCGGCTTGTCCGGTGTATCGGCGCTGCGTTATCTGGCGCGCGAGGGCGCGACGCTCACGGTCACCGATTCGCGCGCCGCGCCGGCCGGCATCGAGGCACTGCGGGCCGAGTTTGCCCAGGTCGATTTCCATCTCGGCGCATTCGCCGCAGCACGGCCGCTGTCGCAGTTCGACGAGGCGGTGATTTCGCCCGGCGTGTCGCTGGACGAGCCCTTCGTACGCGAGCTGGCAGCGGCCGGCGTGCCGTTGCTGGGCGACGTGGAGCTGTTCGCGCGCGTCGTCGCCGCGCCCGTGGTCGCCATCACCGGCAGCAACGGCAAGAGCACGGTGACCACGCTGGTCGGCGAGATGGCCAAAGCCGCCGGCCTGCGCGTGGCCGTGGGCGGCAACCTGGGCCAGCCGGCGCTCGATCTGCTCGCCGACGACGTCGAGCTCTACGTGCTTGAGCTGTCGAGCTTCCAGCTCGAGACCACGTACAACCTGCCGCTGCGCGCCGCGACCAACCTGAACCTGTCGCAGGATCACCTGGATCGCCACGGCAGCATGGACCGCTACGCGGCGATCAAGGCGCGCATCTTCGATCACTGCGAGTTCGCCGTGGTCAATCGCGACGACGCGCGGGTGATGCGCCATGCGCCGCAGGGCGCGACCACCTTCGGTCTCGATGCGAACGCCGACTACGGCATCGATCGTGACCAGCTCGTGCATCGCGGCGAGCCGCTGCTGGCGCTGTCGGATCTCAAGATCCAGGGCCTGCACAACGCCGCCAACGCACTCGCGGCGATTGCGCTGGCCGATGCCGCCGGCATTTCGCGCCGCGCCAGCATCACGGCGCTGATGGCGTTCGCGGGCTTGCCGCATCGCTGCGCCTTCGTCGCCGACACCGGCGGCGTGGTCTGGCTCGACGATTCCAAGGGCACCAACGTCGGCGCCACGCTGGCCGCGCTGCAGGGCCTGCAGGGCCCCATCGTCTGGCTCGGTGGCGGGCAGGGCAAGGGCCAGGACTTTGCGCCGCTGGCCGCGCCGCTGGCCGAGAAAGGCCGTGCCGCCGTCGTCTACGGCCAGGACGCGCAGGCCATCGAGGATGCCATCGTCGGCGCGCTGCCGGTGTATCGCGAGGCCGATCTGGCCGCGTCGGTACGGCGTGCGCGCGCGCTGGCTCAAGCCGGCGATCGCGTGCTGCTGTCGCCGGCCTGCGCGAGCCTGGACCAATTCAAGAACTACGTGGAGCGCGGACAGCGCTTCGCCGAGGCCGTGAGGGCCTTCGCATGATCGCGCTCGCGCAACGCTGGTTCACGCTGCCCAGGGCCCGCATGGGTCTCGACGGTCCGTTCTGCGCCGGCGTTGCCGTGCTGCTGACCTGGGGCCTGATCATGGTCGCTTCGGCTTCGGTGGCGCAGGCCGAGAAGATGACCGGCGCGCCGTTCCACTACTTCTGGCGCCAGCTGCTGTTCGTCGGCATCGGCGGCGTCGCGGCCTTCGCGGCGTTTCTCGTGCCCATGCACGCCTGGGAGCGCAAGAGCGCGCTGATCGCGATCTGCGCGGTGGCGCTGCTGGTGCTCGTGCTGATTCCGGGTATCGGCATCAAGGTCAACGCGGCGCGTCGCTGGATCGACCTGGGCTTCGTGCGCATGCAGCCTTCGGAGCTCGCGCGACTGGCGCTGATCGTCTACCTGTCGGGCTATATCGTGCGTCGCCAGGCGCGGCTGCAGACCAGCTGGAAAGGCCTGCTGATGCCGTTCCTGCCGCTGCTCGTCGCCGGTGCGCTGCTCATTCTGGAGCCGGATTTCGGTGCCACCGTGATCCTGCTGACCGTCGCCTTCGTGATGCTGTTCCTGGGTGGCGCGCGGCTGTGGCACCTGATCGTGCTGATGGTCGTCGGCATCGGTACGCTGAGCTTCGTCGCCGTGGCCGAAGCCTATCGCGTGCGTCGCCTGCTCAACTTCACCGACCCGTTCGCCGACATCAACAACGGCGGCTGGCAGCTGGCCAATTCACTGATCGCGGTCGGTCGTGGCGAAGTCTTCGGCGTCGGCCTGGGCACCAGCGTGCAGAAGCTGCTGTACCTGCCCGAAATGCACACCGACTTCATCTTCGCGATCCTGGCCGAAGAGTTCGGGCTGGTCGGCGTCCTGGCGCTGGTGAGCCTGTTCGCGCTCGTGGTCTGGCGCGGCTTTCTGATCGGCCGTCGCGCCGAGGCCGCCGGCGAGCGCTTCAAGGCCTATGTCTGCTACGGCCTGTCGACCTGGCTGGGCCTGCAGGCGCTCATCAACATGGGCGTGGACATGGGCGCGCTGCCGACCAAGGGCCTGACGTTGCCGCTGATCAGCTACGGCGGCGCTTCGCTGATCTGCGTGCTGGTGATGCTGGCGCTGATCCTGCGCGTGGACTACGAGAATCGCCTGCTGGCCGCGGGGACCGGATCGGGCGGCGCTTCGCGTCGCGATGGTGGCGAGACGGCGCCGCGTGCACCGCGTGCGCCGCGCACGATGCCGGAGCTGGCCTGATGAAAATCCTCATCATGGCGGGTGGCACCGGCGGCCATGTGTTCCCTGCGCTGGCCGTGGCGCAGGAACTGCGCGCGCGTGGCCACGAAATTGTCTGGATGGGCGCGCCGAATTCGTTCGAGGCGCGCACCGTGATACCGCAGGGTTTCGAACTCGAGACCATCGAAGTGCGCGGCCTGCGCGGCAAGGGCATCAAGGCGCTGCTGGGTGCGCCGCTGCTGCTGTGGTGTGCGGTGAGCCAGTCGCGTCGTGTGATGCGTCGCGTGCGCCCGCGCGTGGTGCTGGGCATGGGCGGCTTCGCCAGCGGCCCGGGCGGCCTGGCCGCACGCCTGATGCGCGTGCCGCTGGTGATCCACGAACAGAACGCCGCTCCGGGACTGACCAACCGCTGCCTCGCGCTGCTGGCCAACAAGGTGCTGGAGGCGTTTCCGAACACGTTCCGCCACGCGACCGCGGTCGGCAATCCGGTGCGCGCGAGCATCGCCGAACTGCCCGAGCCGACGCTGCGCGACGACGATCGCGGCCCCATGCGCGTGCTCGTGCTGGGCGGCAGCCAGGGCGCGAAGGCGCTCAACCAGCTGCTGCCGGCGGCGCTCGCGCTGCTGCCCGAGACGCAGCGCCCTCAGATTCGCCACCAGGCCGGGCGCACCTACGACGTGGCGCGCGCGGCCTACGCCAATGCCGGCGTGATGGCGCGCATCGAAGCCTTCATCGACGACATGCCCGCCGCCTATTCGTGGGCCGATCTGGTGATCTGCCGCTCCGGCGCCTCGACCGTGGCCGAGCTGTGCGCGGCCGGCTGTGCCTCGGTGCTGGTGCCGTTTCCGTTCGCGGTCGACGATCACCAGACCGCCAACGCGCGCTATCTGGCCGACGCCGGCGCCGCGGTGCTCGTGCAGGAGCGCGAACTCGATGCCGAAGGCCTGGCGGCGCTGATGCGCGATCTGCTGTCCGATCGCGCCAAGCTGCTGCGCATGTCGCAGGCTGCGCGATCCAAGGCCTGGCCCGACGCGACGCGCGAAATCGCGCACGAAGTGCTCAACGCGGGAGGTGAGTCATGGTGAACGCCAGCTTCGTCTCCTCGCTGTCGCAGATGCGTCGCGTGCGCCGCATCCACATGCTCGGCATCGGCGGCGTCGGCATGGCCGGCATCGCCGAAGTGCTGCTGAACCTGGGCTATCGCGTTTCGGGCACCGATCTTAAGGAGTCGGCCGCCACGCGCCGCCTGAGCTCGCTCGGCGCGCAGATCTTCTTCGGCCACGACGAGCAGAACACCGTCGGTGCCGACGTGGTCGTCTGCTCCACGGCGGTCAAGGCCAGCAATCCCGAAGTGGCCTATGCGCATGCGCATCGCATTCCCGTGGTGCGCCGCGCCGAGATGCTGGCCGAGCTCATGCGCTTTCGCTACGGCATCGCCATCGCCGGTACGCACGGCAAGACCACCACCACGAGCCTGGTCGCGGCGGTGCTGGCCGAAGGCGGGCTCGATCCGACCTTCGTCGTCGGCGGCAAGGTCAAGAGCGCGGATACCAACGCGCGTCTCGGCGCGGGTCACTACCTGGTCGCCGAAGCCGACGAGAGCGATGCCTCGTTCCTGCATCTGTCGCCGCTGATGGCGGCCGTCACCAACATCGACGCCGATCATCTCGAAACCTACGGCGGCGACTTCGCGGTGCTCAAATCCACCTTCATGGATTTTCTGCATCGGCTGCCGTTCTATGGCCTCGCGGTGCTGTGCATCGACGATCCGGTGATCGCCGAGCTGATCACCGAAGTGGGCCGTCCGACGCTGACCTATGGCCTGGCCGAAGACGCCGACGTGCGTGCGGTCAACATCCGTCCGGTGGGCAGCGGCCACGACTTCGAGGTGGTGACGCGCGAAGGCCTGCAGGCCGAACTGCACTTGAATCTTCCGGGCCTGCACAACGTGCAGAACGCGCTCGCGGCCGTGAGCATCGGCCTGGAACTGGGCGTGGGCATCGATGCGATCCGCAAGGCCTTTCTGGAGTTTCAGGGCATCGGCCGCCGTTGCGAGCCGCACGGGCTGGTGACCCTCCCCAAGGGCGGCACGGCGCTGGTGGTCGACGACTACGGTCATCATCCGCGCGAACTCGCAGCCACCTTCCAGGCCATGCGCGCGGCGCATCCGCAGCGCCGTCTCGTGGTGGCCTTCCAGCCGCATCGCTACACGCGCACGCGCGACCTGTTCGACGACTTCTGCAAGATCCTGTCGGAGGCCGACGCGCTGCTGCTGACCGAGGTTTACGCGGCCGGCGAAGAACAGATCGCCAATGCCGATAGCCGTTCGCTGGCGCGCTGCGTGCGCTCGCGCGGCAAGGTTGAGCCGGTGTTCGTCAAGAGCGTGGCCGAATTGCCCGATGCGCTATCGGGTGTCCTGCAGGACGGCGACCTGCTGCTGACGCTGGGCGCGGGTGACATCGGCGGCTTGCCGGCGACGCTGATCAAGCAGTTCGGAGCGGCGTCGTGAGCCGCGCCAGCCCGATGGCCAGGGCGCCCGCCGTGCGTGGCCGTCTGCTGGAGCGCGAGCCGCTGTCGGCGCACACGAGCTGGCGGGTCGGCGGCGTGGCCGATCGTTATTTCGAGCCGGCCGATCGCGACGACCTACTGCAGTTCATCGCGCGCCTGCCGGCGAAGGAGGCCGTGCTGTGGCTGGGCCTGGGCAGCAACCTGCTGGTGCGCGACGGCGGTTTTCGCGGCACGGTGATCGCGCTGCACGGCGCGCTCGACGGCCTGACCACGGCGGGCGACTACGAGATCTACGCCGAAGCCGGCGTGCATTGCGCGCGGCTGGCCAAGTTCGCGCAGCAGCGCAAGCGCGCGGGCCTGGGCTTCATGGCGGGCATTCCGGGCACGGTCGGCGGCGCGCTGGCGATGAACGCCGGCGCCTGGGGCGGCGAAACCTGGCCGCAGGTGGTCGCGGTGGAGGCGGTGTTTCGCGGTGGCCGCGCCGAGTGGCTCGCACCCGTCGATTTCCACTGGGGCTATCGCCACGTCGAAATGCCGCCGAACTTCCTGGGCTTTCTGGGCGCACGCCTGCGCGTGAGCGCCGATGACAATGGTGAGCACGAGCGCGAGACGCGCGAGTGGCTGGCCAAGCGCAAGGCCACGCAGCCCGTCGGCAAGCCCAGCGCCGGCAGCACGTTTCGCAATCCGCCCGGCGACTACGCCGCGCGCCTGATCGAGAGCTGCGGGCTCAAGGGCCATCGCATCGGCGGTGCGCAGGTGTCGACGCTGCACGCCAACTTCATCGTCACCGAAGACGGTGCCAGGGCCGCCGACGTCGAAGCGCTGATCGCGCATATCCGCCATGTCGTGCGCGAACAGGGTGGTGTCGAGCTGCATCCCGAAATTCGAGTCGTAGGAGAAGCGCCGTGACCATCGCCCCGCAGGATTTCGGCAAGGTGGCCGTGCTCATGGGTGGCTGGTCGGCCGAGCGCCAGGTCGCGTTGTGGAGCGGCGATGCCGTGCACAAGGCGCTGCTGTCGCTGGGTGTCGACGCGCATGCGGTCGACGCCACGCCCGAGCGCGTGTTCGGCCTGAAGAAGGAAGGCTTCGATCGCGCTTTCAACGTGCTGCACGGCACCGGCGGCGAAGACGGCACGGTGCAGGCCGTGCTCGATCTGATCGGCCTGCCGTACACGGGCAGCGGCGTACTGGCCAGCGCGCTGGCCATGGACAAGCTGCGCAGCAAGCGCATCTGGCGCTCGGAAGGCCTGCCGACGCCGGATTCGCGCGTGCTCGGCAGCGCCGACGATGCGCTGGCTGCGGTCGATGCCCTGGGCCTGCCGCTGATCGTTAAGCCCTCGGACGAAGGCTCCAGCGTCGGCATCACCAAGCTCAAGCGTCGCGAGGACGCACCGGCCGCATTCGCGCTGGCCGCCGGCGACAGCGGCCGCACGGTGATGGCCGAGCGCTTCATCGGCGGTGGCAGCTACGGCCAGGAATTCACCTGCGCGATCCTGGGCGACACCGCGCTGCCGACGATCCGCATCGTGCCGCCCGGCGAGTTCTACGACTACGACGCCAAGTACCTGTCGGACGACACGCGCTACTACTGCCCCAGCGGACTGCCCGACGAGCTGGAGAGGCGCGTGCGCGCGCTGTGCCTGCGCGCCTTCGACGCGCTGGGTGCCTGCGGCTGGGGGCGCATCGACTTTCTGCTCGACGGCGACAACCAGCCCTGGCTGCTCGAAGCCAATCTGGTGCCGGGCATGACCTCGCACTCGCTAGTGCCGATGGCTGCCAAGGCCGTCGGTTTGTCTTTCGCCGATCTGTGCTGGCGAATCCTGGAATCCACTTTGCCCGCTGCCGGAGCCCGCTGACATGCGCGCCATGACCGTCGACCGTACCGCCCGCTCGTTCGAGCTGCCCGCGCTCGATCAACTGCAAGTGCCGTCGCGCTGGATGTGGGGTGGCCTCATCGCGGCGCTCACGCTGGGCGTGGCGACGCTGGTCGTCCAATGGCGCGATCCCGACCTGAGCCGTTTGCGCATCGAAGGCCAGTTCGAGCGCGTGTCGCCCGAAGTGCTGCGCCAGGCGGTGTTGCCGGCGCTTGATCGCGGCTTCTTCGAAACCGATGTCGAGGCCGTGCGCGACCAGCTCACGCAGCTGCCGTGGGTGGCGCGCGCGCGCGTCGAGCG
>JALRLM010000180.1 GCA_023254435.1 Hydrocarboniphaga sp. | reverse complement strand
TGGAGACGTCGCGCACCATCGGCGAGGACTTCATGCGATCGACGAGCTGATCGGCCCAGCGCGCCAGGCCATCGCTGTCCGGTCCCTTGAGCGCGTAGAGGAATTGCGCGCGGCCCGTGCGGCCCACGTTGACTTCCTGGTTGGTGCGCAGGAACAGCTGGATGCCCGGCACTTCGGCGGCCTTGGCGCGGATGCGGTCGATGAACTCCTCGGCGCTGACGTCGCGATCCTCGAAGTCCTTCAGCGAGATCAGGAAGGTGCTGTTGCCCATGCTGTTGCTGCCGAAGCTGCCGCCCACCGACTGGATCAGGCCTTCGACGGCCGGATCGGCCAGCAGGATTTCTTCGAGCCGCTTGTTCTTGACCTGCATGTCCTCGTAGGAGATGTCCTCGGCGGCCTGCGCGCTGCCGAATACGAAGCCCGTGTCCTGGATCGGAAAGAAGCCCTTGGGAATCGCCACGTAGCTGGCCACGGCGGCGACGATGGTGAGCGCGAACACCGTCAGCGTGATGCGCTGATGGCGCAGCACCACGCGCAGCGCGCGATCGTAGAGCGCGATCAGACGTTCGGAGAATCCACCGGGCTTGTGCGCGGGCGCGGACTTCATGAAGCGCGAGGCCAGCATCGGCGCCAGCGTCAGCGAAGCCACCACCGAGATCAGGATCGCGGCGGCCAGCGTCATCGAGAATTCGCGGAACAGGCGGCCCACGGTGCCGCCCATGAACAGCAGCGGGATGAAGGCCGCGATCAGCGACACGCTGATGGTGACGACGGTGAAACCGATCTCGGCCACGCCTTTGCGCGCAGCGTCGACCATCGACTCACCGGCTTCGAGATGGCGATGAATGTTCTCGACCACGACGATGGCGTCGTCGACGATGAAGCCGACGCCGACGATCAGCGCCACCAGTGTCAGGTTGTTGAGCGAGAAGCCGAGCGCGTACATGGCCGCGGCGGTGGCCACCAATGCCACGCCGAGCACGGTGGCGACGATGGCGGTGGCCGACAGCTGGCGCAGGAACAGGCCCATGACCAGGATCACCAGGCCCATCGTGATCATCAGCGTGAACTCCACTTCCTCGAGCGAGGCGCGTGTGGTGCGCGTGCGATCGCTGAGGCGTTCCAGCTCCACGCCGGTGGGCAGCAGCGTGCGGATGCGCGGCAGCGCCTCCATGACGCGGTCGGCCACTTCGATCAGGTTGGCGCCGGGCTGGCGACGCACGATGATGCCGACGCCGCGCTCGCCGTTGATGTGCGCGATCTGATAGTCGTTCTCCGACCCCAGCGTGATGCGCGCCACGTCGCCGAGGAACACCGGTACGCCCTCGCGATAGGCGACCACCAGGCGCTGATAATCCTCGGGCGTGAAGATCTGGTCGTTGGTGGCGATGGTGCTGATGCGCTGCGAGCCGTACAGCGCGCCCTTGGCGCGATTGACGCTGGCGTTCTGGACGGCCTGGCGGATGTCGGACAGCGACAGGCCGAAGGCGGCGAGCTTCTCGGGCGCGGCCTGCACGCGCAGCGCGGGCTTGCGCTGGCCGTAGAGGTCCACGGTGCCGACGCCGTCGATCTGCGAGATCTGGCGCGCCACCAGCGTCTCGGCGATGTCGGACAGCTCGATCGGCGACAGCAGCTCCGACTGCATGCGCAGCAGCATGATCGGGCCGTCGTTGGGATTCACCTTGCGCCAGATCGGCAGACTGGGCAGATCGGCGGGCAGGCGCGCGGTGGCGGCGTTGATGGCGGCCTGCACCTCCTGCGCGGCGACGTCGATGTCCTTGTCCAGCGCGAACTGCAGCGTGACGCTGGTGCTGCCCAGCGAGCTGTTGGAGGTCATGTCGGTGATGCCGGGTACGCCCGACAGCTCGACTTCGAGCGGCGTGGCCACCGACGAGGCCATGGTCTCGGGGCTGGCGCCGGGCAGGCGCGCGCTGACGTAGATGGTCGGCAGGTCGACTTCGGGCACCGCCGCCACGGGCAGCTGCGGAAACGCCATCACGCCCAGGAACAGGATGCCGAAGGTCAGCAACACGGTGGCGATCGGGTGCTGGATGAACCATGTCGACAAACCCGGGCGCGTCAGGCTTTGCTGCGCGCGGCTGGGCTTCTGCGAATGATCGGTCGACATGCTGATCTCCCCTGGTCGTGGCGTGACGCCATCAGGGCCTTGTCGTCTATGCGACGCAGGCGGGCGCGGCGGCGCGAACCTTAACCGCCAAGAGCGGACTCGGACATGACGCCCAGCTTACAGCGCTGTCAGCTGGCCTGGCGGCAGGCCTTGCCAGCGCCTGCTCCGCCTGGCCGCTAATTCGACAATGTTGGTGATGCGGGCATCAGGTGTGCCCGACTAGCTTGGGACGCCGAAATGGCCAATTCCATCGACCGTCGTCCCAACGTTAGGAAATCCGAATGATCGAGTGCAAAGTTCGTCGCCTGAGCCGGGTTGCAACCTGGGTGTGTGCGACGGCAACCGTGACCGCGAGTTTGACCTTGCCCATGGTGGCGCTGGCTGCAACGCCGGGCCTGGCGGTGAAGTCTCCTGCGGTCGCCCGGGTCAGCGCTGCTGCGGCGGAAAGCAGCAATGCGCTGAAAGAGTTCTACAGCGCAACCGGTCCGGTTTACCTGTCCACCGACGGCGCCGGTTCGACATCCAGCGAGTCCATCGTGGACGTGGAAAAGCGCAGCCCACAGAGCGTCGTCCGCAAGGCCTTTTTGTTTGCTGCGTCGTTGCCTGGTGGCGGCAATATTCCGGACGGCGGCATCAGGCTCAGTGGGACCGTTGTTGATTTCGACGAGAGCGCCAGCATTTACACCGGCTATGGCATGACCAATGTCGCGGCCGATGTCACGGCCATCATCAAACCGATCGTCGACGCCTCGCCGCATGGCCGCATCGGCATTGCGGTGACCGAAACGGTCCCTTGGATTGATGGTGAGATTCTGGCCGTGGTTTTCGACGATCCGAATGAGCCGGCAGGGTCGGTGACCCTGCTATTCGGCGGACAGAATCCGGCTGGTGATTCGTTCGCGGTGCGACTGTCCGACCCGATATCGGCCGCGAATGATGCGCAGAAGTTGTCCTTCGCGCTCGGCATCTCCTACGGATATCAGACATCTGCCAATGCCTCCCAGTACTCCACCGTGGACGTCAACGGCGTCCGCTTGACGTCTGCCGCCGGCGGCCAGGATGACGGCGCCAACGCGAATGGTGCACTGCTGACCGTTGGCGGAGTTGACGACCAGCCGGGCAATCCCGCCGACGCATACGCTTTGGGTAACTGTGAGGCGGCGCCGCGATGCGATGACGAACTGTACGATCTCAAGGCGGTGCTGGCAGATGGAACTACGCTGATCGACGTCAGCACCTCCAATCCTTCTTCCGATGACAATATCTTCTTCGCGTCGTTTGCTTCGGCTGCCCTGGCTGCCGTGGTCAACGAGGGCATCGTGCTGTCGCCGACTACGCAGTCGCTGCATTACGGTGAGGTCGCCGTCATGACGGCGACCCTGCAGGACAGCGACGGAGTTCCGCTCGTCGGGCGGGAGGTGACTTTCGAGGTCACGTCGTCCGGGCCCAACCAAGGGATCGGTGGCTACGGCACCACCAGCCCGGAAGGCAGCATCAGCTTCGCGCTTTACTGCGGTGTCAACGAAACGGTGGGCAATGACACCGCTGTCGCGCGCTTCGTGGATTCGAAAGGCGAAACCAAGGAGTCGAACGAAGCCGAAATGCTCTGCAGCAAGGCGGCGTCCTCGCTGACCGCATCTGCAGAATTGGCTACCCGTACGGTGACATTGCGGGCCACGCTCGTGACCGAGGACAATCTGCCTCTGGTGGGAAGAATGGTGCAGTTCGCCAGCGCCAAGAAACCAGTTTGCAGCAGCATGACCGATGCGGACGGCGTCGCCAGTTGTGCCAGCACGCGACCTGTGGTCAACGGCACGCTGGCTCGCACCTACACGGCCAGCTTTGCTGGTGACGGCGTGTCCACGGCCTCCTCCGCAACTGCCGAACTTGCTCGCTAAGGAAACTCTGATTAAGAGCTGCGAGCGCAAGCAGGTCGCGCGAGAACGGAGCTCAGGAACCCGGAGCGTACCGAGATGTACCTGAGGATTTCGAGCACCGCCCTTATGCAAAATGCGAAGCGAAGCCACTTAGTCAGAGCTTCCCCAAGATTCCGCCGCACCCTGCCGGCAGGACTTGCAGCACGCGGGTTGTGACCTTGCCGGCAGGGCTGTGCTGATGCATAGGGCACGGTGGGATGTAAAGAGAAATAAAAACAAATAATTCTCATTCAAGTGAGATGCTATAGTTCGGCCATCTAATCCTGCCGACCATGAGCTCGCATTTTCGCGACGTGGCGCCGGCTTGCCCGGACGCCCGCGTGACTCGCCGCATTCTGTTTCAACTGCACTGGTTTCTCGGTATCACCGCGGGCCTGGTTCTCGCGCTCATGGGCGTCACCGGCGCGATCATGGGTTTCGACGAGGAGATCGTGGCGGCGCTGAGTCGTGACCGCATGACGGTCGAGCCCACGACGGCGCCGCGCCTGACGCCCGATGCCTTGCGCGCGCAGGTTCGCGAGCAGGCCCCGGGCGCCAACATCGATCGCCTGACGCTGCGATCCGACCCGGCCGAAGCCGCCAGCGTGCGACTGACGCCACAGCAGGGGCAGGGCGGCCAGCGTCGTCAGGTCTACATCGACCCCTACACCGGACAGTTTCTGGGCGAAGCGCGCGGCACGGGTTTCTTCGCTTTCGTGCGCCAGCTGCATCGCTGGCTGGCGCTGCCGGGCGGCGGCAATGGCATCGGTCGCACCATCACTGGCTTCTGCGTGCTGACGCTGATTTTCTTCGTCGTCTCGGGCATCTATCTGCGCTGGCCGGCGCAGCCACTGGACTGGCGCGTGTGGCTGGCGCTGGACTGGCGCAAGACCGGGCGCAATCTGTATCGCAACCTGCACGTGATCGTCGGCACCTGGGTGACGCTGGTGTATCTGGTCATCGCCCTGACGGGCCTGTGGTGGTCCTACGGCTGGTATCGCGCCGGTGCCACGCGGCTGCTGACGGGCGAATGGCCCGCTCCGCGCGCGAGCCACGAAGCGCCGCCACGCGAGCAGCGGGAGCGCGAAGGCGCGCGTCCCGAAACGGCGCGGGGCGAGGGGCCGCGTGGTGAAGGGCCGCGCGCAGACGCCCGGCCAAACGATGGCCAGCGCGTGCCGCGAGGCGAAGCATCGGCGGCACAAGGCGCGCGGGGCGAAGGTCGCGGCGCAGCCGTGGACGCATCGTGGGATGCCGCCTGGGCCGCCTTCGTCGGCCGAGTGGGCCCGGACTATGGCGACGCGACGCTGTCGACGGCCAACGGCGCCTTGCGGATCGAGCATCTGCCCGAGGGCGCGCGCTTCGGCCGCATGACCGATCAGTATCAGCTCGACCTCGCCAGCGGCGAGGTTCGCAGTGTCGAACGCTACGCCGACCGCGACCTCGGCAAGACCATCGTCACCAACGTGCTGCCGATCCACAACGGACGTTTCTTCGGCGTACCGGGCCAGATCGTGATGATGCTGTCGTCGGCCGCGATGCCCTTGTTCGCGATCACCGGCATTCTGCTGTACCTGCATCGTCGCCGGCGCAAGGTGGGCGTGCCCAGGGATGCGGCGGTGTCGGGTGGCTTCGTCGACGACAGCGTGCTCGTGGCCTACGCCAGCCAGACCGGCGGCGCGCTGCGCCTGGCGCATGTCACGGCGCAGGCCTTCACCAGCGGCGGACAGGCCGTGTCGGTGCTGCCACTCGCGCGCGTCGATGCCGCGGTGCTCAGCCAGGCGCGGCGCGCGCTGTTCATCGTCAGCACCTATGGCGATGGCGAGCCGCCCGACACCGCGCGCCGCTTCGAGCGCCAGAGCATGCAGAACCAGCCGGCGACGCCGCATCTGCAATACGGCGTGCTGGCGCTGGGCGATCGCGAGTATCCGCAGTTCTGCGCCTTCGGCCATCGCGTCGATCGCTGGCTGCAGTCGGGTGGGGCGCAGACGCTGTTCAAGACCATCGAAGTCGATGGCGACGAGGCTGCCGCGCTGGCGCAATGGCATGCGCGTCTGTCCGACCTCGGTGCCGGCCAGGCGGCCGCGATGGAGCCGGAACCCTATCGGCGCTGGCGACTCGTGCAGCGCCGCTGCCTCAACCAAGGCGGCGTCGGCCTGCTGACGTTCCATCTGGCTTTCGAACCGCTCGACGGCGTGCTCGACTGGCAGGCCGGCGACATCGCCGAACTGCTGCCCCTGCCGCTGGTGAATCTCGACGCGGCATCGATTCCCGCCGCGCCGCACGAAATCGTCGACGTGCTGCCGACGCCGGCCTTGCCGGCGCGCGAATACTCCATCGCCTCGCTGCCTGCGGACGGCCGGCTCGAACTGATCGTGCGACAGGTGCGTCGCGACGACGGCGAACTCGGCATCGGCTCGGGATGGATCACCTCCGGTCTGGCGCTGGGCGGCGAGATCGAAATGCGCGTGCGGGCCAACCCGGGCTTCCGCCTGCCGCCGTCGGCCAGGCCGCTGGTGCTGATCGGCAACGGCACCGGGCTCGCGGGACTGCGCGCGCACCTGCGCGCGCATGCCGCAGCCGGGCATGGTGGACACTGGCTGCTGTTTGGCGAACGCAACCGCGCGCACGACGCCTACTTCGACGACGAGTTGCAGCAGTGGAGTCGTAACGGCGTACTGACGCGGCTCGACCGCGCCTACTCGCGCGACGCCGACTGCGGCCGCTACGTGCAGGACCTGCTGCGTACCCAGGCCGACGAGATTCGCCGCAACGCCGACCAGGGCGCGGCCTTTCTGGTCTGCGGCAGCCTGGCCGGCATGGCAGGCAGCGTCGACGCGCAGCTGCGCGCTGCATTAGGTGACGAGCGGGTTGATCAACTGGCCGAACGCGGGCTTTATCTGCGCGACGTGTATTGAACGGCGCGGTTGGTGGACCGTGAACTACGCGATTCACTGACAGGGATCGTCGCGCCGCATCGCTACAGATCTGCTGTTCACCTCGTCCTGACGCAGCGCGCTGGGGGTTTCGAAAGCAATGGGTGATGCGCATCGGCAGTGCCTTCTCGAATGCACGGCGACGTCAGACCGGGCATGTCTTCCGGGGCGCTTTCACTCCGCAGCGATGGACGACCATCGTTGATCTTGTCCAACGTGCCGACGCCGATCTGTCTCGTGATGGCAGGCGGGATAACTGAACCGCCCCGGGAGTCTCGGAGACCCCGACGATGTGAGTCGCGCCGCGATTGCGGGACTCCATTGCAGTGATCGCTGAGCGCGCAGGCCGGCGCCGCCGTCACTACACTGTGAGGCAGGCCTGCAACCCCTCCATCGCCATGTTCGATACCGCCCGCATCCGCCAGCACATCGACGCACTCTGGGAAGACGAAATCGTCCCCGAACTCGTCGAGTACATCCGCATCCCCAACAAGTCGCCGATGTTCGATCCGCAATGGGTCGAGCACGGCTACATGGACGATGCGGTGAAGCTCATGGAGAAGTGGGCGCGCAGCAAGATCGCGGCGCTGAGCGGCGCCACGCTGGAAGTGGTGCGGCTGCCGGGCCGCACGCCGCTGATCTATGTCGACGTTCCGGCTCATGGCGTGAGCGCGTCCGACGACTGCGTGATCCTGTACGGTCATCTCGACAAGCAGCCCGAGATGACGGGCTGGGCCGATGGCCTGGGCCCGTGGATTCCACTGCGCAAGGGCGACAAGCTCTATGGTCGCGGCGGTGCCGACGACGGTTACGCGATCTTCGGTTCGTTGGCCGCCTTGCTGGCACTGCGCGAGCAGCAGGTGCCGCATGCACGCTGCGTGCTGCTGATCGAGGCCTGCGAGGAATCGGGCAGCTACGATCTGCCGTACTACGTCGATCACCTGAAGTCGCGGCTGGGTTCGCCGTCGCTGGTGATCTGCCTGGATTCGGGTTGCGGCAACTACGACCAGCTGTGGCTCACCACCAGCCTGCGCGGCCTCGCGGGTGGCAATCTGCGGGTGCAGGTGCTGGAAGAAGGCGTGCATTCCGGCGACGCCTCGGGCGTGGTGGCGTCGAGCTTCCGCATCCTGCGCCAGCTGCTGTCGCGGCTCGAAGACGAGCAGACCGGCGCAATCAGGCCCGCCGATTTCTACGTCGACATTCCCGCGCAGCGCATCGAGCAGGCGCAGAAAGTGGCGCAGTCGCTGGGCGACGAGGTGTTCTCCAAGTTCCCGTTCGTGGCCGGCATGAGGCCGGTCACCGACGATCGCGGCGAGCTGATCCTCAACCGCACCTGGCGTCCGCAGCTTGCCGTTACGGGTGTCGACGGCATGCCGCCGCTGGCCAGTGGCGGCAACGTGCTGCGCCCGCATACGGCCGTGAAGCTGTCGCTGCGCCTGCCGCCGACGCTCGATGGACAGCGCGCCGCCGAAGCGCTCAAGCGCATCCTGGAAACCGATCCGCCCTACGGCGCCAAGGTGACGCTGGACGTGGAGAAAGCGGGCAGCGGCTGGCATGCGCCGCAGCTGTCGCCCTGGCTCGAAGATGCCGTGGCCGAGGCTTCGCAGCATTACTTCGGCCGTCCGCCGATGTACATGGGCGAGGGCGGCTCCATTCCGTTCATGGGCATGCTCGGCGAAAAGTTTCCGGCCGCGCAGTTCCTGATCACGGGCGTGCTCGGGCCGCATTCCAACGCGCACGGACCCAACGAGTTCCTGCACATTCCCACCGGCAAGCGCGTGAGCATGGTGGTGGCCGACGTGGTGGCGCGTCATGGCGATCGCGCCAAGCCGGTGACCTGAGCCTGGCCGCTGGACGGCGCGCCGGGCTGCAATTAATGTCACGGGTGACGAAAACGAAAGACGCATGGTCTTTCGATATTCGTCACCCGTGACGAATGAAAGGCTTGCCAGGCACGTGAAGAAAAAGACCAGCGGCGACACCCCAGGCGCCGAAGCGCCGGCCAAGCGCGGCCGAGGCCGCCCGCGCAGCCCGCAGGCGATGAGCGGTGCCGAGCGCCA
>JALRLM010000168.1 GCA_023254435.1 Hydrocarboniphaga sp. | reverse complement strand
GCCGACGGGCTGGCGCCCAGGGCGCGCAGCAGCGCGAAGGCCTGGGTGCGGCCGTAGGCGTCGATGGCGTCGAGCACGGCCGAAGGCAGTGCCACGTGGGCTTCGTCCGTCACCGCGCGCAGGGCCAGGAACGGCAGGCCGGCGTCCCGGGCGACCGCGGCGACGGCGGCGCTCTCCATGTCGACGGCGATGGCGTCGCCTTCGTACCGGGCCTGCTTGGCCGCGGCCGTGGCCTGCGTGGAGGCCGAGCTCAGCAGCGGAGCGGTCTGCGCGGCCAGCGTGTTCTGCTGCAGCCGGGCCAGGAGCCGCGCATGCCAGCCGGCATCGGCATCGAAGCCCTGGCCGCGCTCATCGACGACGCGATGCGGCGCCAGCAGGGCCCCCGCGCGCAGGCCGGGATCCAGCGCCCCGGCGACGCCGAAGCTGGCCAGGGCGACGACACCGTCGGCGCACAGGGCCTGCGCCGCGCGCTGCGCGGCGGCCGGGCCGATGCCGCCGACGTAGAGCCGGCAGCGCTCGTTGAGCGCGATCGGCACGTCCACGGGCGGATGCGAGAGGCCGAACGGCGCCGCCTCGGATTCCATCGCCAGCACGATGCCCACGCGTCCTTGCAAGGCGCGGCGCTCAGTGCGCGGTGAGCTGGCGATAGCGCGCCAGTGCCCACAGCGGGAAGTAGGCGTTGTAGCCGTGGTAGCGCAGATAGAACATGCGCGGAAAGCCCGGTGCGGTGTAGCTCGGGTGATCCCAGAGACCGTCGTGTTCGTCGCCCTTGTGCTGCTGCGCCAGTAACCAGGCCGCGCCGCGCGCCACGGCGTCGCCGTGGACTTCGCCGGCCGCCATCAGGCCCAGCAGGGCCCAGGCCGTGGAATAGGGCGTGCTCAGTCCGCCGAAGCTGCCGGCCAGCGAGGGATCGAGGTAGGTGTCGTTGGTCTCGCCCCAGCCGCCGTCGGCGTTCTGCTTCGTTTCGAGCCAGTTCACGGCCTTGCGGATCCAGGGCTGCGACATGTCCTGTCCGGCCAGGCCCAGCGCGCCGAGCACGCTCCAGGTGCCATAGAGGTAGTTGGTGCCCCAGCGTCCCCACCAGCTGCCATCGGCTTGCTGCACACGCTGCAGGTAGGCGATGGCGGCCGCCAGGGCGGGCTGGTCGCTTTCGCGGCCCAGCAGACCCAGGGCCAGCACCACGCGCGCGGTGACGTCCTCGGTGGGCGGATCGAGCAGGGCGCCGTGGTCGGCGAACGGGATCAGGTTGAGGTAGTGATGCGTGTTGTTCACGTCGAAGGCGGCGAAGGCGCCGCCCTCGGACTGCATGCCCACGAGCCAGTCGGCGGCGCGGCGCATGGCCTCGCGCAGCCGCGGGTCGGGCCGCTTGCGGTCCAGGCGTTCGAACAGCGCGACCACCACGGCGGTGTCGTCGGTGTCGGGGTAGTAGTCGTTGGCGTACTGGAAAGCCCAGCCGCCCGGTGCCAGTTCGGGCACCTGCACCGACCAGTCGCCCTTGAGGTGCAGGATCTGGCGTGGCAGCAGCCAGTCGACCACCTTCTGCACGGCGTCCTCGCTGCCGTCGCCGCCGGCGGTCATCAGGGCCACGGCCGACCAGGCCGTGTCCCAGACCGGCGACAGGCAGGGCTGGCAATAGGCACTGCCGTCGGGCCGCTCCACCAGCAGGCGCTGGATGGCCTTGAGGCAGATGGCGCGATCGGGGTGCCCGGGCGGATAGCCCAGCATGTCCATGGCCTCGTAGGCGTTGACCATGGCCGGAAAGATCGCACCCAGGCCACTGTCGCCGTTGAGGCGCTCGATGAACCAGCTCTCGGCCTTCTTCATCGCTCGCCGGCGGATGGCCGGCGGAATCAGCGGTTCGGCGCGCCGGCCGATCCAGTCCAGCGCCAGGAAGGCGCGGTTGATGAAGCCGGTCTTGACGAAGTAGTCGCGCTCCTCGTCGGGCGGGGTCACGAACAGTTCGGCGATGCCGATGCCGCTCGGATTGCGCGCCTGCGGCTTGGCCGTGCACAGCATCGTCAGTGGCACCATGACCGCGCGCGACCAGCAGCTCACCTTCTCGAGACAGATCGGAAACCAGCGCGGAAACAGCACGATCTCCACCGGCAGGAACGGCACGCCGCGCCAGGGCAGCTGGCCGAACTGGGCCAGCGCGATGCGCGTGAACACGTTGCCCTTGGCGGCGCCGCCGGCGGCCAGGATGGCGCGGCGGGCGCGCTGCATGTGCGGGGCGTCTGCGGAATCGCCGGCCAGCTTGAGCGCGTAATAGGCCTTGATCGAACCCGACAGGTCCATGGCGCCGCCGTGGTACTGCGCCCAGCCGTCGCCGGCCTCCTGCTTGGCGCGCAGGTAGCGCGCCAGCCGTTCCTGCAGGCCGGCGTCGATTTCATCCATGTAATGCATCATCAGGATGTATTCGGCCGGGATCGTGCAGTCGGCCTCGAGCTCGAAGCACCAGTGACCGTCGGGCTGCTGGCGCGCCAGCAGGGCACGACGGGCGTGATCGATGGCGTCGGCCAGGCGCTGGGCCGTCGACGGCGGAGAGATCAGCGGCGGTTCGGCATAGTTCATGGCGTACCCGGGGAGCTGGCGGGGGCGTTCGTCGAGCGGCCGGCCCAGTCCCCCCTGGACAGCGGCAGGCCCCAGCCCAGCAGCTTGAACAGCAGCTTCAGCAGGCGATCGCTGCGCGTGGCCAGATTGATCAGCAAAACGGTTGCCACCAGCACGGGGCGCGACACCTTGACCTGCTCGGCCGAGCGAAAGTCGGGCTTGCGCGCCAGATTGCGCAGCGTCACCAGGGCCAGGCCGATCGCCCACAGGCAGAAGCGGCGAATGCCGCGCTGCTGCGCCGGGATCAGCAGGCTGTAGGCCTGCGCGTCGCGCAGGCAGGCGTGGGTCAGGCCGATCATCTCGGCCTGGGCGGCGCGCCAGGCCGGGGTATCGCTGCCCTGCGCCAGCGCGGCGGCGGTGACGCCGTGGCGGGCGTAGACGTCGCGCGGCAGCCAGCAGATGCCGCGCTCGCGGTCCTCCCACTGGTCCTTGAGGATGTTGGTCATCTGCAGGCCCAGGCCGAAGCGCAGTTCGAGCTGCTGCAGCTCGCCGCGTCGTGTCGCGATGGCCGGATCGTAGTCGCAGAACAGCTCGGTGAGCATTTCGCCGACCACGCCGGCGACGTGATAGCAGTAGCGCTCCATCTCCTTGAGCGTGGCGAGCCCGGCCGGGCCGGCCTGCTGCTGAAAATGGTGCATGCCTTCGCCCATGATGCGGATGCAACGCGCCATGGCCTGGCGTGAGGCGGGTCGCAGCGTGTCGTAGACGGCGATCACGTCGGGCAGCCGCAGCATCAGCACGCGCTCGGCCTCGGGCGTTTCCT
>JALRLM010000559.1 GCA_023254435.1 Hydrocarboniphaga sp. | reverse complement strand
CACCTCGTCGACCTCACGATGATGGTCGGGCCGGCCTGCATGGGCTCCAGCACGCCGCCGATGCCGACGCCGCCCGACAGATGCACGCGCTCGCCGATCTGCGCGCAGGAGCCGACCGTGGCCCAGGTGTCGACCATGGTGCCGCGGCCGACATGGGCGCCGATGTTGACGTAGCTCGGCATCAGGATCGCGCCGGGCGCGATGTAGGCGCCCTTGCGGGCGGCGGCCGGCGGCACCACGCGTGTGCCGGCCTTCTTGAAGTCGTCGGCACTCCAGCCTTCGTACTTGAGCGGCACCTTGTCGTAGCCGGCGAGCTGGCCCATGCCGATCGGCACGTTGTCGTGCAGGCGGAAGAACAGCAGCACGGCTTTCTTGAGCCAGTCGTTGACCTGCCAGCCGTTGTCGGTCGGTTCGGCAACGCGCGCCGCGCCGCTGTCGAGCAGGTCGATGGCAGCGATCACGGCATTGCGCACGGCGGTGTCGCTGGAATTCAGAGCGTCACGGCGCTCCCAGGCGTGTTCGATGGTGACACGCGGATCAAGCAGATTCATTGGCTTTGAAGAGTTAGTGCGGGCTGTTGTGATCGAGCGTGCGGATCAGAACCTCACGCAGATCGTCGAGTACCGGCTCGTCGATCGGTCGATGATCGCGGTCGGTGATGAAGAACACGTCCTCGGCGCGTTCGCCGATGGTGCCGATCTTGGCGGCCTCGAGCAGGATGCCGCGCTTGTGAAAGGCGCGGCCGATCATCGACAGCAGACCCGGACGGTCGGCCGTGACGATCTCCATGATCGTGCGATTGCGCACCTTGTCGTGGCTAAAGCTGACGTCGGTGGGCGTGTTGAAGTGCTTGAGCTTCTGCGGCGTACGGCGATTGACGTCGACCACCGAAATGTTCGGATCAGCCAGCACGCGATGCAACTGCTCGCGGATCTCGTCGAAGCGATGCGCTTGGGTGATGGCGCTGCCATCGCCCTCCATCACCACGTAGGAGTCCAGCGTGTAGCCGTCGGCCGTGGTGTTGATGCGTGCGTCGAGAATGTTGAGACCCAGGCGGGCCAGCACGCCGGTCGACAGGCCGAACAGGTGATCGCGGTCGGGCGTGTAGACGAACACCGTGGTGCCGCGGCCGTCGATGGCGCGCACGAGAATCAGCGGCAGCGCCTCGGGTTTCGCATTGATGATTTCGGGCAAGTGCCAGGCCAATTCCTGCGGCGAATGGCGCAGGAAATAATCGGTTTCGAAACGCGCCCACACGGCACGCGCCTGTTCCGGTGTGATGCCGGATTGGCTCAGTTCGTCGAGCGCCAGCGTCTGGGCTTCGCTGAGCATGTCGACGGCCTGCAGCGGATTGTTCAAGCCGCGCTCGAAGGTGCGCGTGGTGATGCGGTACAGGTCGGTCAGCAATGAGGCGCGCCAGGAATTCCACAACGCCGGATTGGTCGCACGAATGTCGGCGACCGTGAGCAGGAACAGATAATCGAGGTGACGCTGATCGCCCACTTTCTGCGCGAAGTCGGCGACGACCTGGGGATCGCTGGTATCGGCGCGCTGCGCCGTCAACGACATCACCAGATGATTGCGTACGAGCCAGGCCACGAGCTCCGCATCGGCATGCGAAATGCCATGATCGAGGCAGAAGCGCGTGGCTTCGAGCGCGCCGAGTTCGGAGTGATCGCCGCCGCTGCCCTTGCACATGTCGTGGAACAGACCGGCGATATAGAGCAGCTTGGGCTTCGACAGTTTGGCGAACAGCTCGTTGCAGAAGGGCAGTTCGTTGCGGAAGCGCGCCAGCGCCATGCGGCGGATGTTGCGCAGCACGTAGAGCGAGTGCTCATCCACGGTCAAAGTGTGGAAGAGGTCGTACTGCATGAGTCCCACGACCTTGCCAAACGCCGGCAGGTAACGCCCCAGCACGCCGTAGCGGTTCATGCGCCGCAGCGTGCGCGTAAGCCCGGCGCCGTGGCGGAACATCTCGATGAACAGGCCACGTGCGCGCGAGTCGTTGCGCACCTCCTGCGTCATCAGGCGATTGTCGCGCAGGATCAGCCGCACCGTGGTGGCCGAAATGCCTTGCAGCTTGGGGTTCTGCTGCAGCAGCAGGAAGATCTCGAGCAGAGCCCAGGGTTGGCGACGGAACACTTCTTCGTCGACCGCTTCGATATAGCTGCCGCGAATGTGGAAGCGCGCGTTGAGCGGCTGCGCCTGCGGCTGGTGATCGCCATGGATGATGGCATC
>JALRLM010000464.1 GCA_023254435.1 Hydrocarboniphaga sp. | reverse complement strand
AAAGAATCGAATAGAATTGCGGTAGATCTGGAAGAATTGCTGGCCACCAGATTTAGCTTGAAGCGGAAAAAGCAAGGGATCTTACAATCAAAGAAACCCTCCGGCATCTGTTATGGAATCGGCCTTGGAAGTCGCGCTTGGTCAGACAATACTGTTTGGATATTGCCATCCATCTACGTTAGCCATGATCTTGTGACTGCTCTTGGAAAAAAAATCGATCTTAACTTGGGAGTTAAAAAATCTGCGCCATCTTTGTCTGTAAAGATAGGTTATTTAACTCCCAGCCTGCGATCCATTGAGTATGAGTTTAGTTCGGAGAGTTTTGATGTAACTGCCAGTAAGCTGATCGAGGATATCGAGGCATACGCGGTTCCTTTTTGGGAGAAGTGCTTAGACCTTTCGGCTGCTATCGATATTGCTAAGTGCGGACCATCGGGTTTGTATAATCAAGATAGATTTCTGCCGCTTGCCCTGGCTGTTAGTAAAGATTTTAATGAGGCTCTTGCAGTGGCCAAGCAGTTCTATGCCAAGCTGGCGCCTGATCGAGCACCGAGTCGCGAGTATGCCAAGTTTCTGGTTGAAGTACAGAAATTGGGGGCGGAATTGAATTGAATTACAATGGAATTACGCAATTACGGCGACCCCTCACTCATTCACCGACATCTGAAATCTTCATGTGGCCTCCTGGCGGTTACGATGCCAGAAAGCTCTACTTATGAAATGTCTTCGGGACGGGGAAGCTTACGGTAGTGACAGGGACAAACTCCAGTTGCTCGATGCGTCGATCACGAGCACCAATGGCGATCTCCAGGTACTCGATGTCCAGGGCGACACGATGGCCGAACATCGGCACGTCCCAGTCCCGTCGGTGCAGGCGACGATTGGTGCGGCCGCGCTGCCCGGTGACCGCGTCCACCGGCGCAAACCGTGCATCCCGTCGGCACGACACGCACACCACGCCTGGGCTCTCCAGCGCCACGCCCTTGACCACTTGCCCGCGTACGCGAAAAATCTCAGCAGGGATAGCCGTTCCCATTCGTCCTGGTCATCGAAAGCCTAGAGAACTCTCGTTGTACAAGGACTTGCGGCGGGCGGCTATCCCTTCTCTACCTCAGACTTCTGCACAAGAGCCGGATGTAAGTGAGTCGAATATGAAAATTCTATTTGGCTTTCTGGCGTTTGCCGTGCTCACGATCTACATCGTCGTTGGCATGTCCCGTGATGGCTCTTTGTTCTTCTATCCAGGACAGCGAAGAGCTCCACTGGTAAGAACTCAAAAGATTTGCTTTTTTCTCTTCCTTTTATTCGGCGCCATTCATTTGGCTTACTACTAGGCCTTAATTTCAAACAAGTAGCCCGGCCTCTGGCCGGGCTACTTGTTTGAGCGGTAGCGTCGTCGAGCTTGGCTCCTTCGTTGGGCTTTAAAGCATGAATACACTTCAAATTACTGGCTTAGAGCGCGCGGTGCTTGATCGCTTCCATCAGCTGTATCAAGGTGGTGGCTTTCCCCCGGCGAATTCAATTCGAGTTCTGCAGCGCAAGAATACCGGCGGCGGTCGATATGTTGAGCTTGAGTCTGATCAGCAAGTGGAACTAGACGACGGATACATTGACATGTCCGGTCACTTTATCGAAATGCGCGGACTACCCGACGGCATGATGGCGGTTGTTCTCATAAAAGGCAGGCGCGTAGAGGTGCTTGAGCTTACCGTTTACGGTGGCGACTCTTGGGATGGCGAAGAGCGGGAATGGAAGATAGCCTGAGGCCACCGCGTTTTTTGAAGCGCAATTCGAGCGGTGCTCATCGGGCTGAGAGCTGGGATTACGGTGTGGAATTACGGTGCCTGACGCCGCGCAGCGCGCTGGGGCTGCCAAAAGCAATGAGTGATGTGCATCGGCAGTACGCTGCCTTCTTGAATGCACGGCGACGTCAGACCGGGCATGTATTCCAGGGGCGCTTTCACTCCGCAGCGATGGACGAGGCGCATTTGCACGCGGCCGTGCGATACGTGGCGCTCAACCCTGTGAAGGCGGGCTTGGTTGCCGACCCGAGAGCTTGGCCATGGTCGAGCACAGCCGCTCATCTGAATGGAAAGAGTGATGGCGTCGTTGCGGTGCAACCGGTTCTGGATCGTATTCCCAACTTCGCCGACTTACTCCGACAGCCTGCCGACGATGTGCTGGAAGCTGCACTGACCGAAGGTCAATCGGTCGGTCGCCCGTTGATGAGTGAGTCAGCGCTGCGCGAGATCGAAGACCGCTTGGGTCGGCGCGTGCTTGCTGCAAAGCGAGGGCGGAAGCCAGGATCCGGTAGTGACAGGGATTCGCAGCTTCAATTGGTGTAATGAGTGAAGTGTCACCGTAATCACCCGTAATCACAGATCGGCTGTACGTGATTACGGTGACAAGCTGCTCATCACATGCGAGAGGCGCGCATGTCGATCACGCCAGCCCGTAATCACCACAAACAACAAACCCCGCAGATGCGGGGTTTGTTGTTTCCAACGGACTTTTGAGGACCCGCTGGACCAGCTGTTGGTGCCGGAAAGGTGAATCGAACACCCGACCTACTGATTACGAATCAGTCGCTCTACCGACTGAGCTATCCCGGCATTCCGGGCCGGACGAGCCGGCGCGGGGCCGCGGATTATAGGCCCCCACCCGGCCGGCTACAATCCTTGGGCGACATCTTCCTGTAGACGGCCTCAGGGCACGCGCAGGCCCTGCGCCGATTCCAGAGGCAGGGCGTCGTCGGGGTCGGTGGGGGCCTCTCCGGTCAGGCCGGAGTTGCCGCGCCGCAGTTCGGCCCGCAGGCTGGCGCTGCCGGCGCGCAGGCCACGCACGCTGCCATCGCCGACCTCCATGACGCATTCGGCGGCGCTGGCGGGCTCGTGGCAGGCCTCGCCCTGGCTGCTGCTCCAGTGCGCCCGCGCGCTCAGGTCGACCTCGGTGAACGGGATCTGCTGGTAGACGCGCGTGTCGCCGCGCAGGATGTGGGCGGCGTAATCGGCCTTTTGCGGCTCGGTCAGAAAATCCAGGTACAGCCCGCGCGCCTGGAACGCGACCACCGTGCCCGATCCGACCGTGGCGGGCTGCGGCCAGACCGGTGCCGGCAGAGCGCTGCCCTGCAGCCGCGCCAGCACCTGGGCACGCACATGGTCGCTGTAGCGATCGGCGCCACCCGGCTCCTCGAAGTAGGCCGCCGGGATCACCGACAGCGCCTCCAGGCGCAGGTCCTGCGCGACACGCAGTTCGCCGTCGGCGCGCTGCAGACGGCAGGCTTCGTGATAGACGTCGCCCTCGTCGTCCGCCGGCGCGCCGAGCGCGTCGTAGTGCCGGTGGTCGTCCTCGTGATAGTCGTCGGTGGGACGCCAGGGGTCGAGGCAGTCGGGCTTGCCGTCGGTGGCGCCGCGCAGGCAGCTGGCGTCGTCGTGATGGTCGCGGCAGCACGTGGCGCACTCGGCCGGCTGCCCGTCCGCCGCAGGGCGACCGACGCGCCGCGTCACCGGCTCACCGTGCAGGTTCAGCGCGGTGCCGACGCCGGCCTGCACGCAACTGCAGGCCACCACGCGTGTCTGACGGCGCTGCAACAGCGGGCCGTCGACCAGATAACGCAGCGTCTCGATCTCCATGACCTCGAAGCCCGGGACCGCGTCGGCCGCGGCCAGCGGTCGCAGGCGGCCGCGCTGGCGTTGCCCACCGTCCACATCGATATCGACCACGCCCGGCTCGTCCTCGGGCGCGAACGGGCCGCCACGTGGACGCGCCGTCGAAGCCGTGCGCAGCAGGCCGCGCGAGGCCAGCGCGGGCTCGAAGGCGGCAATGGCCGAATCCAGGCTCAGCTGCGCGCTCGATCCGTCACGCGCCGTCCAGCCCAGCGTCACCGTGACCTGTTTGTAGCCCTCGCCGGGCTGCGTGACGCGCCAGTGCCGCTCGAATTCGATGCCCGAAACCGTCACCGCGCCGGGCGGCAGCCGTAGCGCTCCGTCGCCCTGCTCGCTGCCGCCGGCATCGCCTGCGATCTCGTCGAAGCCGAACAGGCCGGCGCCGCCGGCTTCGATCTGCACGTAGCCACGCAGGTCCTCGATCTTCTCCTGCGCCAGCCGGGCGGCGAGTGCGCGTTCGCGAATCTGGTCGGCCTCGCGAAAGCCCATGGCCAGCAGCCGGGCAATGCCGAGCACGCCGATGCTCAGCACGACCAGGGCGATCAGCACGTCGACGAGGCCGAAGCCCGATTCGGCGCGGCCGCACCGTGTCGGCGAATGCGCGCGTCGGCTCACCAGTCCCGCCAGCTGCCCGGCACGGGCGTCGCCATCGTCGGCGCTGCAGGTCCGCTCGTGAGCGCGGCTTCGATGGCGAGTTCGTAGA
Organism: Hydrocarboniphaga sp.; assembly: GCA_023254435.1. Lineage (GTDB taxonomy): Bacteria > Pseudomonadota > Gammaproteobacteria > Nevskiales > Nevskiaceae > Hydrocarboniphaga. Next base: position 2,080 of record JALRLM010000464.1, on the reverse strand, counting down.
CGATGCTGCCCTCGCCCATGACCTCTAGCGCACCGGCGGCGAGCACGGCGCCGTGCAGGCGCGCGTCGGTGTCGACGACGATTTCGGCCGTTGCCGCATCGGCCGGCAGCATCAGCACTTCGCCATGTAGCACGGCGCCCGCATTCAAGCGCAGGCGATGTCCGGCGATCAGCAACAGCATCGGTGCCGCGAGACTGCCGGCCTGGCTCGCGGACGGCAGCTCGCAGTCGCCGTCGACCCAGAGCAGGCCATGGCTGCTTGCGTCGAGCGTCTCGCAGTTTGCGATCACCCGTGCTTCGCCGCGCAGCGCGCGTGCTTTTTCGATCCCCACGCCCGTGGCGTACAACAGCACGTCGCCGACGACGGCAGCGGTGTCGGGCTGCTGTCCCTGACCGGCGTCACGGTCGATCACGTCATGGCCTTCGCGTGCCTCGTTGCTGAGCACCTGCTCGGGCGCGGTCGGACAACGGCAGGCCGCGCAGGCTTCGCCGGGCGATGCGATGGCGCTCAAGAAATACTCGCCACGCTCGCAGCTGCGTGCAGCGTCCTCGAACCGCACATCGCCGCCGCTCCACACCGTCAGCGGCAATTCCCTGCCCAGGCCCTGCGGATGCGCGATCAGGCCAAGCTGGCCCGATACGCGCACGGCGCCGGCCGCAGTCAAGGTGGCGCGTGGTGGCGTGAGCCTTTGCGCGGCCAGTCTCAGGGCCTGGCGCTGCCGCGCGTGGCCGCCGCCATCGGCACTGCGCGCTTCGACCACCACGGTGATGGACTGCGGCAGCGGCGCGCCATCGGCCGCCGCACGCGCCAGATAGTGCAGCCGCTGACTGCCGAGCGATGACGTGGTGAGTGCGGACACGTCGGCATAGGCCGTCCAGCGATCGTCGTGCAGATTGCGTACGCCGTCGCCGCAAGGCAGGGCGATGCTCGTGATCGAACAGCGTTGCCAGCGCGGCGTGGACGCGCTCATCCATCCGGTCTCGCCCGCATCGCCGACCAACGCGGCATTGCGACGCAGATGCGCCATGCCCTGCGCGAGCGCGGAATCGGCCAGCGATGACGCCAGCTGCGCGCGCTGCTCGTTGGCGATGCTGCGCTGCTCGCCGAGCACGACCGCCACCGCGACCAGCGTGAGCACCACGACCAGCCCGAGCATCGTCACGACCACGCTGATGGCCGTCGCTCCACGCTGGAAGGCGGCCTTCATGCCATCACGGCGCATAGGCATCGTTGCGCAGTCGCACGCGGCCGCTTTGCATGCGCGTGGCCTGCAGGCCGAGCTTGCCGTTCGCCTGCAGATTCAATTCCGCCGTGCGCTGCGCCAGCGACAGACCGTTGCCGGCATCGTTCGTCGATGACGGCAGCAGCAGTTGCAGCTGCGTGAGCCGCAGGCTGCGCTCGTCGCTGAAGTTCTGCCAGCTGCCCGAGCCGCAGCCATTCGCATTATTGACGGTTTCGGCGGCCCATTCGGCCGTGTCGTGCCGATAGCCGTAGCGCTCCTGCTCACCGCGCAAGCCATCGGCGTTCTCGTCGTAACTGAAGACGATGCAGTGGCCCGCGTGATCGATGACGCCGAAGGGGTTGACGATGCTCCAGCTGCCGGCGGCGATGCGTTGCGTCGGCAGATTCGCACCCGCCGCCATCGTCAACGACAGGCGATTGCCGCCCGACACGGCCTCGATGCGCAGACTGTAGACGCCGGCCTCGCCCTGATCGTCGGCAGCCGCGACGACCAGAGTGCGCCCGACCAGCATCGCCGCACTCAGAGGCGCATCGAAAGCCGGCGCCGGCGCATCCTCGTCATCGCGCGCCTCGGCGCTCACGCTGCCGCTGCTGCCGCTCAATTGCAGATCGAAGCGCGCGCTCGACAGCGCGATGGCCTCCATCGCCTGCCAATAGCCGGTGCGCGCGAGATCGCGCAATGCGGCGTTGGCGATCTGCCGCGTGTCCTGATCCAGTCTTGCCAGCTGCATCGCTTCGCGGCTGCGCACATACGTCACCGAGAACAGGCTGGTCGCGGCACCGGCCACGAGCAGGCCCAGCAATAGCGACAGCATGAGTTCGATCAGGCCGATGCCCC
>JALRLM010000429.1 GCA_023254435.1 Hydrocarboniphaga sp. | reverse complement strand
AGGCGCAGCGCGACATGGCGCGTGCCGTCGCCGCCGTCGTCGACGAGGCCGGCACGCTGATCGTCGAGGCCGGCACCGGCACCGGCAAGACCTACGCCTACCTCGTGCCCGCGCTGGTCGCCGGACGTCGCGTGGTGGTGTCGACGGGCACCAAGAACCTGCAGGACCAGCTCTATCGCCGCGACCTGCCGCGCCTGCTCGCGGCGCTGAAGATTCCGGCACGCACGGCGCTGCTCAAGGGACGCTCGAACTACTACTGCATCCAGCGCGCAACGCGGGCCATGCAGACGCCGGGCTGGCGCTACGACGATCGCCTGAACCGCATCCGCGCCTGGGCCAAGAGCAGCGATTCGGGGGAGCTGTCCGAACTCGGCGATCTGCCCGACGACGATCCGCTGCACGCGCGCGTGAGCTCCACGGCCGACAACTGCCTGGGCGCCAAATGCCCGGACTTCGGCGAATGCTTCGTGGTCAAGGCGCGGCGTGCGGCGCTGGCGGCCGATCTGGTGGTGGTCAACCACCATCTACTGTTCGCCGACTTTCTGCTCAAGGAGGAGGGCTTCGGCGAGATCCTGCCCGGCTCGGACGCGGTGGTCATCGACGAGGCGCATCAGCTGCCCGAACTGGCCACGCAGTTCTTCGGCGTGCGCGTGTCCACGCGCCAGCTGCGCGATCTCGCCGGTGATGCGCTCAGCGAGGCCGAGGACTGGGGCGATCTGCCCGATCTGGTCGCGGCCAGCGAGGCGCTGTCCGATGCCGTGCAGTCTCTCGAAGCGACGTTCGCGAGCCTCAATGGGCGCCTGCGGCTGGAGGATTTCGTCGCCCGCCCGATGGTGCCCAAGCTCATCGACACGGTCGACGAACGCCTGTTCGAATTCCGCCAGACCGTGAAAGCCTACGAAGAGCGCTCGCCGGCCATCGCCGGGGCCTTCGAGCGCGCGGCCACGGCCTACGAGCGCTGGACGGTGCTGACCTCGCCCGAAGTGCTCGAGGGGCGCGTGCGCTGGATCGAGGCGCGCGGTCGCGGCGGCAGCTTTCACCAGACGCCCATCGAAGTCGCCGAGAGCTTCGAAAAGCTGCGCCTGACGCACGCCGGCGCCTGGGTGTTCACCTCTGCGACCTTGTCGGCGGCGGGCGACTTCGGCCACTTTCAGCGCCAGCTTGGCCTGGAGCGCGCGCAGACCCTGGCGCTCGAAAGCCCCTTCGACTATCCCGAGCAGGCGCGCCTGCACCTGCCGGCCAATCTGCCCGAGCCCAACGCACCCGATTACACGGCGCGCTTCATCGACGAGGTGCTGCCGATGATCGAGGCGGCCGGTGGCGGCGCCTTCGTGCTGTGCACGAGCCATCGCGCACTCAAGCAGGTGGCGCAGACGCTGCGCAGCCGGCTGTCGCTGGGCTTGTACGTGCAGGGCGAAGACGATCGCGCGCGGCTGCTGGATCGCTTTACCCAGGACGGCAACGGCGTGCTGGTCGGCACCGCCAGTTTCTGGGAAGGCGTGGACGTGAAGGGGCGCGCGCTACGCCTGGTGCTGATCGACCGGCTGCCGTTCGCTGCGCCCGGCGATCCGGTGTTCGAGGCGCGGCTGGCCGCGATCCGCAAGGCCGGCGGCAATCCCTTCTTTGATTACCAGCTGCCCGAGGCCGTGATGATGCTGCGCCAGGGCGTGGGCCGACTGATTCGCGACGCCGGCGATCGCGGGCTGCTGGTGATCGGCGATCCGCGCCTGCGCACCAAGCCCTATGGCCGCAAGGTGCTCGAAGCGCTGCCGCCGATGCCGCGTGTGAATCGCGACGATGCGCTGGAGTGGGCGGCCGGGCTCTGAGTTTCTCGCCGCCTGCCGATGCCGCGCCGCGCGAATCCAGCGGCAGGTCGCCGGTGGATCGCCCAAAAAAACGGCTGGCGACCCTCCGCGAGTCGCCAGCCGTGGATGCGACGGCCCGGGCTCAGCGACGGCGGCGACGTGTCGCAGCGAGCGCGAGCAGGCTGATCAGCGTGATTCCGCCCATGGCGCCACCGCCGCCACCCGATGAACCGCCACCGCCCGAACCCGAGCCGCCGACGTTGGTGCTCGTGGTGTTGCCGGCCTTGGGGCTGACCTGGTCGGACTCGACACCGCTGCTCACGGCGCGCGCGCCGGCGGTGTCGGACTTGAGCTGCAGGCTCACGGTCCAGCTTTCGCCGGGCGCCAGCGCCGCATGCGTGAAGCTCAGCGCGCCACTGCCGCTGGCCGTCTCCGACGAGGAGACCAGCGTAACGCCGCTGGGCAGCGTTACCGTGAGCACGGCGTTGGACACCGGAATCCTGGCGCCCGCGGCCTCGGTGACCACGGCCTTGTATTCGAAGTTGGCGCCCGTGGTGGCCGAAGCCGGCGCGCTCGCGCTCAGCGTCAGCTGCGGACGGCCCTGGACCGCGGCGAGGGCGTCGATGCGACCGTAGCCCCAGGTGTTGTTGGGAATGTCGGCGTCGCTGGTGCCGCTGCAGGTTTCGCCGCTGACGATGGGCACGGCGGTGGCTTCGATCAGCGTGCGGACTTCGCGCACGCGGCCGATCAGCCTGGGTTCCGCCGACAGGATCAGCGCCACCAGTCCGGCCACGTGCGGGCCGGCCATGCTGGTGCCGCTGATGCTGTTGTACTCGCCGTCGAGCCAGGCCGAATAGGTGTCGACGCCGGGCGCGACCACGTTGGGCTTGATGCGCATCGACAGGTCCGACACCACCGCGCCGCGGCTGCTGAAGCTGGCCATGACGTCGCTGTTGTCGGTGGCGCCGACGGTGAACGAGGAGTCGTAGACCGCGAGCGGAAACAGGATGGTGTTGCAGGTGTCGCCGTCGTTGCCGGCCGAGACGACCTGGATGATGCCGGCGGCTTCGATGGCTTCGTTGACGTCCTGCAGCAAGGGCGGTGCGCAGCCTTCGAGGCAGCCCCAGGAGTTGTTGACCACGTCGGGCGCCATCGCCGGATCGGCCGCGCTGGTGTCGCCCGAAGTCGGGTAGGGCGCCAGCGTCCATTCCATGCAGGTCAGGTAGGTCGGCACGGTGCCGACGCCGAGCACCGGATCGAGCAGCGAGCGGCAGGCCATCCATTGCGCATCGGGTGCCATGCCGATCTGGTTGCCGGCGCCGTCGTCGCCCACCATCGTGCCGGTGGTGTGCGTGCCATGGCCGTTGGAGTCGCAGGGCACGGCGGTGTCGGTGCAGAAGGGATCGATGGGGCCGAAGGCGTTGAGCCAGTTGTAGTCGTGCGTGGCGGTTTCGGTGGCAGCGTTCCAGCCGCGATACTTGCCCTTGAGCGCCGGATGCTCCCATTCCACGCCGATGTCGTGGTCGCCCACGACGATGCCCTGACCCTTGAAGCCCAGTGCCCAGACTTCCGGCGCATGCACCAGCGCGATGCTGGGTTCGACGCCGCCGGCCTTGGCGAGACTGCGCTTGGCGGTGGTCTTGCCGGCCGCGCGGGGCTGCTCGCGGTAGCGGCCTGACGGAGCGGTGGGCTGGGTGCTGATCAGCGTCAGGGCATCGACCTCGGACAGCCGCGCCAGCGCTTCGATGTCGAGCACCGAGCCGCGGCCGACGATGGCGTTGGCGATCCAGTGCGGCTGGTAGCTCAGGCCGCGCGCCTGCAGCTGCGCGATCACGCCTGCCTGCGAGCGCGCCGCCGCTGCCTTGAGCGCGGAGACGACGATGCGGCCCTTTTCGGTGCGGGTCCTGGCTTGCGCCGCCGCCGACAGGTCGGCCTTGGTGCGGAGCTGGATCACGAAGTCGGCCTTGCCCTGGCTGCGGGCGGCGTCCAGCAGGGCGGTGTCGACATTGGCGAGCGAGGCGGTGTCGCTGGCGGCGGGCGCGGCGGCCTGGAGCGCGGTCGGGAACAACCCGGCCATGAACAACGCGAGCCCCAAGGCTCTGGCGGACGACAGACGCATGACGAAACCCCCGAGACGTCCCCGCGAACGCGGAGAAAAAGTAAGAAAATACTGACGTCAGTGTCGGGTTTTTCTTGCGTCTGTCACAGCGGGGAAAGTCCCCAAGGTCCGGCCCGGTAATTCGGTCGTCGAAGCGACTCAGTAGCCGTGAGTGGTCAGCACCATCAGCAGCGTGATGATGGACACCGGCGCGAGCTGCGCCTTGAGCATGCGCGCGGTGCCGCGCCAGGTGGCGTCATCGGGCAGCGCGCCCGTGGCCTTGAAGACCCGGCGCCAGCCCAGTACGCGCCGGATCGGACGAATCGACCACAGCAGCAGCAACACGAACAGCCCGATGGCGATCGAGAAGCACAGGCTGTGCTCGTACGCCGTCAGCGGCTGCGGGCTGCGCAGTGTGCGGCTGAGTCCGGTGCTGACGATGACGAGCGATCCGATCATGAAAATGACGGCGCCCCGCACGATCGCACGCACGCCAGCCCGGCTCGGCGGCGTCTTGAGCACGAAGATTTGCGCGGTGGTGGCACTGGCCATCAGCAGCATGCCGACGAAGTGCATCCACTCGACGAAGAACAGCGGCATCATGAATCGAAGTCTCCCAAAAAACCGGCGGGCACCGCACCGGCAAGTGCTGCATACAAAAGCGATGCCGCGGCGGGCGATCGCCGGCGGCGGATCAGAATAGGGCGCGCGCCATCGCAGGCATCAGCAGCGCGATCAAGGCCATGGCCGCAAGCTGGACGTGAACGAGCTTGCGCAGGCCTGCCCAGTCTGCGGGCGACGGCAGCAAGCCCTGCACCAGCGCCCGGTTCCAGCGCAGGAAGCGCAGCGTCGGAACGACCGACACCAGCGCCGCGATCACGAACAGCGTTGCCGCAGCGTGAAAGGCGCCGACATGCAGATAGAAGTCGATGCCCTTGCCACCGTGCGCGACCGGCATGCGGGCCAGGCCAGTGAACAGCACGAACGCAGCGGCGATGCCATAGACGCGATCGACGCGCGCGGCGAGCTTCACGAGTTCCGCACTCGGTTGCAGTTTGAGCAGGTAAAGCTGCGTCACGGCGGCACCGGACATCAGCATGAAAGCCAGATAGTGCAGCCCGGCGGTGACAGTGGCGGCGAGCATGGGCGTGGGTCTTCCTTGGGAATGCCTGCGAGGGCTGCATTGTAGGCCCGCAAACGAAAACGCCTGCGATGAGCAGGCGAATTCGTTACGACGGTACCGACTGCGCGTCGGAACTTACTGGCAGGCTTCGCAATCCGGATCGAGGATCGAGCAGACCTTGGCGCTGCCGACATCGGTGGCGGCGTAGCTGTCTTCCACCGCGGCCGGCGCGGGCGCCGGTGCCGCAGCGACCGCAGCCGCTGCCGACACGCTGCTGCTGGCATTGCCCACCTTGTTCAGACGCGTATCGGTGATCGTCGTCTTCTCGGTGTGCGTCGCACCCATGGTACGCAGGTAGTACGTGGTCTTGAGGCCCGACACCCAGGCGTGCTTGTAGAGCTCGTCGAGCTTCTTGCCGCTGGGCTGCGCCATGTACAGGTTCAGCGACTGTGCCTGATCGATCCACTTCTGGCGGCGGCTGCCGGCGTCGACCAGACGCTTGGCGTCGATCTCGAAAGCGCACTTGTAGAGCGCCTTGAGGTCGGCCGGAATGCGGTCGATCTTCTGCACACTGCCGTCGTAGTACTTGAGGTCATGCGCCATGACTTCGTCCCAAAGGTCCAGCGCCTTGAGATCGTTGACGAGGTACTCGTTGACCACGGTGAACTCGCCCGAGAGGTTCGATTTGACGTACAGGTTCTGGTACGTCGGCTCGATGGACTGCGATACGCCGGTGATGTTGGCGATGGTCGCGGTCGGTGCGATAGCCATGATGTTGGAGTTGCGAATGCCTTTCTTGACACGCTCGCGCACTGGCTGCCAGTCCAGGGTGAAGCTGCGGTCCACGTCGATGTACTGGGCACCGCGCTGTTCGGTGAGGATGTCCAGCGAGTCGTAGGGCAGGATACCTT
>JALRLM010000302.1 GCA_023254435.1 Hydrocarboniphaga sp. | reverse complement strand
GTCGTGCCCAGCCTCTGGTACGAGAACTTCCCGCGCACGATCATCGAGGCGTTCTCACGTGGCACGCCGGTGATCGCCAGCAACATCGGGGCGCTGGCCTCCATCGTCGACCACGGTCGTACCGGACTGCTGTTCGAGGCGGGCAAGGCCGACAGCCTGGCCGATACGCTGCAATGGGCGCTCGCGCATCCCGACGAGATGGCCGCGATGGGCCGCAGGGCCTACGACGAATTCATGCGGCTCTATACACCCGAATCGAACTACGCGACGCTAAGAACGATCTATGACTCGTTGCGGTCCGGAAGCGAGGCCGCCAGTGCCGGGGCGGTCTGACCGTCGCCCGCCACATTCTTCGTCGCATCAAACGCTACAGGGACCGTAACATGCGCTTCTCTCGTGGATGGATTCTCGGAGCCGCCGGCGTCGTGCTGGGCTGCGGCCTGTTCGGAGTCGCGGCCTGCAAGAGCGATGCGGCCGATGGCGACGTCGTGAGCCGTGGCCCGGTGCCCGAGCAATTCTTCGGCATGCACTTTCACCGCGCCGCCTCCACCACGCGCTGGCCCGAGGGTGTCGGCATCGCCTCGTGGCGGCTCTGGGACGCCTACACGGCCTGGTTCAAGCTCGAGACCGGCCGCGATCAATGGACCTGGACCATCCTCGACAAGTCCGTCGCCGTAGCACAGCAGCAGAACGTGGAACTGCTGCTCACACTGGGCCTGACTCCCGCCTACGCCTCTGCCCGTCCGCAGGAAAAGTCCAGCTACGGCGATCAGGGACAGGCCGCCGAACCGGCCTCGATCGACGACTGGACGCGCTACGTGCGCACCGTGGTCGGCAAGTACCAGAAGCCGATCCGCTATTACGAGATCTGGAACGAGCCCGACCTCAAGGGCTTCTACACCGGCACGCCTCAGAAGATGGCCGAGCTGACCAAGGCCGCCTGCAAGGAAATCCGCGCGATCGACCCCGACATCAAGATCGTCAGCCCGTCGCCGACCTCGGGCCCGTGGGGCTTCAAGTGGTTCAAGAACTATCTCGATGCGATGGGCCCGCAGCCCTGCTTCGACATCGTTGGCTGGCATTTCTACACGATGGAATCCACGCCGGAGAAAGTGGTTTCGCTGGCCGCCGAACTCAAGTCGCTGCTGCGCAGCTACAAACTCGAGAAGATGCCGATCTGGAACACCGAGGCCGGCTACTACATCGAGAATATTACCGGCCCCAAGGTGCTCGGCACGGTGCCGGCGCACAAGCTGACGCTGGACCAGGGTCAGGCGCAGGCCTTCTATGCGCGCGCCATGCTGCTGTCGTGGTCGTCGGGCATCGACCGCTATTACTGGTACTCCTGGGACTCCAACATCATGGGCACGCTGGACTTCGACACCGGACGGCCCAAGCCGATGGCGACCGCCATCGCCACGACGGCCAAGTGGATGAAGGGCGCCGTCATCGATCGCTGCACGCAGACCGATGGCTACTGGAGTTGCGAGGTGAAGCGCGACGGACAGACACAGTACGCGGTCTGGGTCGAGCAGGGCACACAGCTCAAGGAGCTGCCCTCGACCTGGAAGTTCGCCCAGATCACCGATCTCGATGGCCGCACGCAGCCGCTCAGGACGCACAAGATCGAACTGTCGATCGCACCCGTGCTGCTGACGCCTTGATCGCGCCCGACCGGCTTTGCGATCAAGGCACGCAGGCGCCGCATCGCGCATGAAAGACCGTACCGTACTTGTCGTGCAGCGACGAATGACGCACTACCGCGTGCCGTTCTTCGAAACGCTGCGTCGCCACATGCAGCAGGCCGGACTCGAACTGCTGCTGGCTCATGGCGAGGGCACGCCGGACGAACAGCACAAGCAGGACGGCGGCACGCTGGACTGGGCCCACAAGCTCAGCACGCGCTATATCGCCGGCGGGCGCCTGTGCTGGCAGCCGTTCGGTGACCTGCATCGTCGCTCCGCGCTCAGCGTCGTCACCGCCGAGAACAAGCTGCTCTACAACCTCTGCATCCAGTACGGCAGCCGCGACCAGCGCGTCGCGCTGTGGGGTCACGGCGGCAACCTGCAGGGCGATCCGGACAGCTGGCGCGAGCGCTTCAAGCGCCGCGTCTCGCATCAGGCCGACTGGTGGTTCGCCTACACCGACATGAGCGCCGCGATGGTCTCGGGAACCGGCTATCCGGCCGAGCGCATCAGCGTGCTCGACAACGCCGTCGATACCTCGCAGCTCGCCGCACAGCTGAGCGCCGTCGACGACGGCCAGCGCAGCGCCTTGCGCGAGCGCCTGGGTCTCAAGGGGCAGCACGTTGGCGTCTTCGTCGGATCGCTCTACCCGGACAAGCGCCTGCCTTTCCTGTTGCAGGCCGCCACCGCGATTCGGGGCGAACTGCCCGACTTCGAACTGCTGATCGTCGGCACCGGCGCACAGCGCGAACTCGTCGATACCTTCTGCTCAGCCAATCGCTGGGCGCATGCCCTGGGTGTGCGCAAAGGCGCGGAGAAGGCCGAGCTGCTGTCCATCGCCCATCTGATGCTGAATCCCGGCCTGGTCGGCCTCGGCATTCTCGACAGCTTCGTCGCCGGCGTGCCGATGGTCACCACCGACTGCGGCTTGCACAGCCCCGAGATCGCCTATCTCGATCAGGCCCGCAATGGCTGGATGTCCGCCGACAACGTCGATGCCTACTCGCAGCAGGTGATCGCGCTGTTCAAGGACGATGCCTTGCGCGAAAACCTGCGGCAAGGCTGCGCGGAAGCTGCAAGACGCTACACGCTGGACAACATGGCCGCGCGCTTCACCGCCGGTGCGCTGGGCTGCCTGTCGCGACCGCCGCTGCGATAGCTCGAAGTTGACGCGCGCTCAGGCGCGCCCGATCAATCCATCGTAGACACGCTCGAGCTTCGCCGTCTGCGTCACGATGTCGAAGGACTCGAGCACCCACTCGCGCCCCCTGAGGCCCAGTCGCCGCCCCAGTGCGCGGTCACCGAGCACGGCATCGAGATGCTGTGCCAGCGCGGCATCGTCGCGCTCTTCGCCGAGCAGGCCGGTTTCGCCGTGCAGCACGGCCTCGGGAATGCCGCCATGACGCGTCGAGACCACAGGTACCGCGCAGGCCGACGCCTCGTTGAAGACAATTCCCAGCGCCTCGCTGTCGCCGTCTTCGGCGGTCTGGCTCGGCAGCGCGAACACCTCGGCCGAGCGCATGAGCTGCAGCACTCGATCGTGTCCCTGCCCGCCCAGGAAGCGGATCCTGGATTCCACGCCCAGTTCGCGCGCCAGTACGGTATGCGCTTCCAGCAAGGGCCCCGAACCGACCTGCAAGAGCTCGACATCGGGATGGCGTGAGGCAATGCGCGCCCAGGCGCGGATCAGCGTATCCACGCCTTTCTTGGGCACGTGGCGACCGACGCAGAGCACGTAGCGCCGTTCCGGCGTGGCGTCGATCGGCGCAAAGCGAGCCGTATCGACCCCGATGTAATGCTGAATCACCTTGCTCGCCGCATAGCCGCGCTCGGTCAGGCGAGCCGCGATGAAGCGCGATACGGCGATGAAGGCGGCACCGTCGCGCTGCAGCTCCGCTTCGCGCGCGGCGAACCAGCGTTCGGTGGGCTTGCGCGAGGCGCCGAACTTGTCCGCATGCGTGGTCACGTCGCCACCGTGGAAGGTGGTCACCAGCGGCACGCCGAGAGCGGACGCCAGCGGCAGCGACATCACGCCGTCCGGCCCGAAGTGCGCATGGATCAGCTTCATATTCGACAGCTTGCGCAAGGGAAAGGCGCGCGGCGTGCGCGTGGCCGACCACAGCAGCTGCCTGAGCCGTGACCGCCGCTCGGTTCCGAGCGTGACGGCCGCTTGCGACTCGCCGCTGCCCGCGCCCATCCAGGTGCGTCCGATCATGGTCGGCGCATAGCGGCGGTACTGCTCGAACTGCTCGCGAATGAAGGTTTCGCTCTGCAGCGGATAAACCGTTCTGAAGATACCGACGCGCGGTCGGAGAGCGGCCCCGCTCATGCCCAGGACCGCTTGCGCGGACGGCGCTCCGCCGGCGGAAACGACAGCACGCCCGCCAGCCCCAGCAAGGTGAAGAACTGGCACTGCTGCAGCACGCCGTGCGACGAGGGTTCGAAGAAGGATTCGCCGAGCAGGCCGAACGTCGCCGCCATGACGAACACCACCACGCCCGGCATCAGCAGGCCGAGTGCCTGCTCCTGCGGATGCACGAGACAGCGCCGCGTCGCCCTGATGATGGAGGCGACGTAGAAGATCAGACCCGGCACGCCATAGCAGACGGCCTGGCTCAGCACGCCGTTGTGCGAGGTGGGATAGGGAAAATGGCCATTCGTGTACCAGTACGACAGCGTCAGCATGCGATCGAAAGCCGCTCCGAAGAAAAAGTAATTGACGCCCGAGAACATCGCGTCGATGGTCGCCTCCCACAGCTGGATGCGCGTATTGATGGTTTCGAGCGCGTGCATGCTGGCGGAGAGATAGCGTCCCATGACCGCGAGCAGCGCGATGCACGCACAGGCGCCCCAGAACATCAGCTGCCACTTGAGCTCACCGGAGCGCAGCAGCGACACCACGCAGCAACCGAGCGCGAACAGCATCCACAGCATTGCACCCTTGCCGAAGGTCATGTAAGTCGCATAGCAGAAGGCCGGCACCATCAGCACCGTGCCCCAGCGCAGCAAAGACCCGGTCGGCAGCTTGCCGAAGGCCACCAGCAGGAACATCGGCACCACCGGAATCAGCCACATTGCAAAGCCGTTGGGATGCGTGAGCCATCCACTCGCCATGTTCGCCGACACCACCGCACCGTCGATGGTCATCTTGGCGGCGCTGGCGTCGATCAGCGGCGTCGGCCGCGGACCACCGGTCAGGCCCTGCATCGCGCCGAGGGCCACGTGCACCAGCACACCGATCAGCAGGCCCGTCATCATCGCGCGCATCGAACGCTCCGAGCGCCCATAGACAAACAGGCACAGCAGCACGATCCAGCTCGGAATCAGATCCTTGAACTCGGCGAAGGTCACCGTTCCGAAGCCGAGCACCAGATGCAGCGGCGACAGGAACACGATCCAGAAGAAGTACAGCTGCAGCCATGGATTCCAGCGCCACAGATCGCGCAGGGCCTGTCCACCGTCCTTGGGTCGCATCACCAGATCGATCGCCAGCATCGCCAGGCACAGATACGAAAACAGCTCGAACAAGGTCGCACTGACCACGCCAAGCGGCACGCGGTACTCCACCGTGCTGAGCATCAGTAGCAAAAACATCATGCGGTCGCGCTGCAGTGGCGGCAGCGCGTCGTCGAAGCTGCGCCGTCCGCGACGAGCCCTGAAGCCGTTGTCGTCCTCGTCGGACTCCCAGCTGCGCACCTTGAAACTCATGATCACTTTGCCAAAAACGACTGGAGATGCCGGCGCCCGATCAGCCCGGCCACCCCGACATAGGCCAGCAGCACGGCGCAGGACGACAGCGGTCCGGCCTGCAGCCACAGACAGGCCGCCGTCGCCAGGCCAAAGCCCGCGAGGAGCGCGAACAGGTCGAAGTAGCGGTAAGCCAGGGGGTGGATGCGTTGGGAGATCAGGTGAATGAATAACAGATTGACGCACTGCCCCGCCAGATTGCCCACCGCCGCGCCGAGCATGCCGAGACGCGGCGTCAGCACGATGGCACTGGCCAGCGACACCAGCGCCGACACCAGCACGGCCCAGATCGCCCAGTGGGTCTTGCCCTGGTTGAGCGTGCCGACGTTGAGCGGCGTGACCATCGCCGCCGCCACCGCCGCCGACAGCAGCACGAGCATGACGGAATGCCGGTAGCCGCCGATACCCGGCGCATAGGTCTGCATCATCGCCGGCGCCAGGCTCCAGATCACGCCCAGTGCGGCGAGGTAGTAGAGCAGCAGCACGAAACTCGCCGAGCGATAGAAGGCGCTGCCGCCATCGGCATCGCGCGCATGGCGAAAGCGTGCCGCCGGCCACCACAGATTGACCGGCGCGGCCGCGAAGGCGATGGCACTGGCCAGCTTGGCCATGGTCACGTAGCGCGCCAGCTCGCTGGACTGCAGCAGCTCGTTGACCACGTAGCGATCGCCGTTGGTGGCGATCAGCCCCAGGATGGCGGCGCCGACGATGGGCGCGCCATAGCGCACCGCGGCGACGAAGGCGACCCCACCCTCATAGGCTGGCGCGGGACGCACCGCGCGCCGGCGCTGGCGCCAGGCGATGGAGGCGATCACGACGAGGTCGATCGCCAGCAGCAGGCCGATGTAATGCTCCAGCGACAGCCGCATACCCGCCGACGTCAGCGCGACCAGCAAGACCGCCAGGCTGCCGAACTTGAGCCACACCGTGGCCGCGTAAGTCATCGCATCCGACTCGCCCCGCGCCACCGCCTGGGCGAGCGCGATCACCGCCTCGGCCATGACGTAGACGACCAGCAGCGCGCCGATGCGCCAGGGCCGTTCGAACTCGAAGTACCCGAGCGCGGCACTCGCCACCAACACCGCGACGAGCAGCGCCGGCAGCACGCCATGACGCGCCTGCAGCCGGAACACCGCTGCCACAGTGGCCTGCTCCTGCGCCAGCGCGCGAATGTGTCCATGGCTGGCGCCCAGTAGGGCGCACATCGCGGACAGCACGAGCACGGGCTCCAGGATCGCCCAGCGCGCAAAGGCGTCGCCACCCAGCAGGCCGATCAGCAGCGGCACCGAGACGAACGCCACCACGCCCTGCAGCAGCGTGGAGACGCCGTAGCCCATCAAGGGGCCGAGACGCGACGACAGTTTGTTGAGCACGAGGGAATGCGAAGCGCGAACGGCTCGGGGCGACCGCCGCGCTCAGCGGCTGGCCGAGCCGAAGCGACGGCGCAGAGCCAGCATCGGCCGCTCGACACCGTAGTACGACAGGCAGGACAGCCCCAGAATCAGCGCCACCGCGGCGATCACGTTCTGCCACTGCGGCAGCGTCGGTCCATTCATGAAGGCATCACCAGTCCAATGCTCCATCATCGTCAGGGCGATGTGATGAAACAGATAAAGGGAGTATGACCATGCACCGATCAGTAGCATCGGCTTGAGGGTCAGCAAACGGCGCAGCAGAGCCCAGCGCTCGGAAAAACAGGTCAGCGTCACCAGCGGCATGAGCGTGAGTCCCTGCACGCTGTAGCGCACGGTATCGCGAAAGAGCTCGCTGCGGATGACGAAGCTCGCCAGCAACATCAGCAAGGCCGGAATCCACACCAGCGGGCGCTCGCAGAACGACACGATACGCCGGCCATCGCGCCAGGCCAGCAGCACGGCCAGGATCGCACCATAGAGTATCGAGTCGATTCGCGTCTCGGTGGCGGCGTAGAGATAGACCGACGACACGCCCTGCGAAAACA